>NZ_BAAALF010000025.1:0-60351 GCF_039528135.1 Kitasatospora nipponensis
TCGAGGATGCGCTGCAGGACGGCCGGCTGCTCGGCCATCTCCGCCGCCATGATCCTGCCGGGGACGTGGGCCTGCTGGTCGGACATCTGATGAGCCTCCGATTGAGATGGTGCTACCCCGGCGGGCGGCTGCCTGCCGGGGACCTCTTACGGCGGCGAGTCCGCACACTCGTTCCGCGGTGGTACAGGGCCGATCCTACGGGGGCCGCGCGCGCCGGGCACATCGCAGGGGCCCCCGCGGGAGCGGAGGGGTCCGGGACCGGCCGGGGACCGGTCCCAGACGGGTTCAGGACGCCTTCAGGACGGGTTGTTGATCAGTTGGTCGATCTGCGCGTCGGCGGCCTTGGTCGCCTCGTCCACCGACTTGCCGGCCAGGACCGCGTTCAACATGTTCACCAGCACGTTCTGCTTCTCCACCGCGCCCCAGCCCGGGGCCAGCGGGGTGAACCAGGAGTCGACCACGGCGTTGGCCGCCGCGGCGGTCTGCGGCTTGTACTTCAGCGGGTCGAGCTGGACGAGGTTGTTCGGCAGGATGTCCTTGTCCGCCAGCAGCTGCTCGGACTTGTTGCTGGTGAAGAGCTTGATCCAGTACTTGGCCAGCTCGGCGTTGGGCGACTTCGCGGTGATCCCGAGGTCGGAGCCGCCGATGAAGCTGGGCAGCGGCTTGCCGCCCGGCCCCGGCATGCCGGCCACCTTGAGCACGTCCTTGAGCGCCGGGTCGCCGCCGGGGGCGGTGGAGGCGCTCGCGGACTCCCAGCCGTTGCCGTAGATCACCGCGGCCTTCTGCTTGCCGAGCACGTCGGACTGGTGCAGCTCGTTGACCGTCAGGTCGCCGTGGTTGTAGGCCTTCACCAGCTCGACGAAGTGGCTGATGCCCTGCTGGGAGCGCGGGTCCTCCAGCGTGCCGTGCCAGTTGCCGGAGGTGTCGAAGCGGGCGATGGTGCCGCCGTAGGCCGCCACGTAGCTCATCGCGGCGTACCAGTACGGGCCGGGCAGGTAGAGCGGCGAGAACGACTTGTCGCCCTTGTGCGCGGCGGCCACCTTGTCCAGCGCGGCCTTCAGGTCGTCCTCGGTCTTGGGGAAGTCGGCGCTGCCGGTGGCCTGCTGGAGCAGCGTGCTGTTGTAGATGCCGACCCGGGCGCCCGCGTAGTACGGCACGCAGAGCAGCTTGCCGTTGAAGGTGCAGGTGTCCTCCAGGCCGCGGATCCAGCTGCCGGAGTTCTCGAACCCGCCGCGGTCCAGCGGGGCCAGCGAGCCGTTGAGGATGTACTTCTGGGTCTCGGTGTTGCCCAGCTCGACCACGTCCGGGGCACTGCCCTTGGCGAGCGCGGTGTCGAGGTTGTTCACCTTGTCGGCCCAGGTCTGGTAGCTCAGCTTGAGCGTCACGTTCGGGTACTGCGCGGCGAACTCGTCGTTGACCTGCTGGACCAGCTCCGGCCAGCTGGTCTGCGCGTCGTTCATCAGCCAGACGGTGAGGGTGCCGGTGACCGCCTTGGGATCGGTGCTCGGCTTCGCCGACTTGGCCGGTCCCGACCCCCCGCAGGCGGCGAGCGACGCCGTGAGCGCGGTGACGACGAACGCGGCCTTGAGCTGACGCTTCACGCGGTCCTCCCGGAAGGGTGACGATGGGTTCCCCACGGCAGGACGCGCCAGGGCGGTAGGGCGATTGGCCGGATTTGGTCCAGACCAGGTGTCTGGAGCCTGGCCTAGACCAAACGGGCTGTCAACGCGCCGGGGGCATCTAAGTGCCCGCCGTTGCAGACCTGTTGTGCGTGGTCAGCAGTGCGTCGCCGATCCGTCACTTGAGGTTGTCTTAAGGCTTGCTTAAGGCATGACAAGCAGCCCCGCGACTCCCCCGGGCAGCGCGCCCCGGGCCGCTATCGAAGCACAGACACCGCGGCCCCGGGGGAGAAACACCCCCCCACGGGGCCAGCGGTGTTGAGCGGCGGTCAGGACCGGGCGGACGGCTGCCCGGTGAGCACCTCCACTGCGGCCAGGCCGCAGACTCGGGCGGCGCCGTGGGTGGCGATGTGCAGGGCGCCGGCCGGCGTCGCCTGCGGCACCCCCATCTCGACCACCAGGGCGTCCGGGCGGGCCGCCAGCAGCGGACCCAGCAGCGCCGACATCCAGGCGTGCCGGTGGACGTCGCGCACCACCAGCACCAGCCGGCGGTCGGCCGACTCCTCCAGTACCCGCCGCACCAGCGCGGCCGGCTCGCCCGCGGCGGCCTCGGCGGGGCCCACGCTCAGCGTGCGGGTGCCCGGGAGCCGCTCGGCCAGCATCCCGGCCACGCCCCAGGGCGTCTCGTCGCCGACGGCGATGTTCGCCTCCGGGGAGAACGAGGCGACGTAGGGGCGGTCGGTGACCGGGGTGAAGGACTGCCCGGGGTCGGCGGTGACGCGCAGCGCCCGGCGGGCGGCGCGCAGGCCGATCGAGAGGTCCGGCTCGGTGAGCGGGCCCTGCGCGGAGATGCGGGCCCAACTGCCCAGCGCGCGCACCCGGGCGGCGGCCTCGGCCAGCCGCTCGGCGGGGATCCGGCCGGACCGCACCGCCTCCACGATGGCGTCGCGCAGCCGCAGCACGGTCTCCTCGTCGGCCAGGCCGCCGCCCACGCAGATCGCGTCGGCGCCGGCGGCCAGCGCCAGCACGGTGCCCTCGGCGATGCCGAAGGTGTCCGCGATGGCGCCCATCTCGACCGCGTCGGTGACGATCAGCCCGTCGTAGCCCAGGCCCCCGTCCGCCGTCCGGGCCCGCAGCAGGCCGGTCAGCACGGCCTTGCTGAGGGTGGCCGGGTAGACCGGGTCCAGCGCGGGGATCATGATGTGCGCGCTCATCACGGCCTTGGCACCGGCCGTGAAGGCGGCCCGGAAGGGCACCAGGTCGCGCTCGCGCAGCAGGTCCACGTCCACGTCCACCACCGGCAGGCCGTGGTGCGAGTCGACCACCGTGTCGCCGTGGCCGGGGAAGTGCTTGGCGCAGGCGGCCACGCCCACCGACTGCAGGCCCTCCACCCAGGCCGCGGTGTGCCGGGCGCACAGCTCGGGGTCGGCGCCGAAGGAGCGCACCCCGATCACCGGGTTGCCGGGGTTGGAGTTGACGTCCGCGGAGGGCGCCCAGTTGTAGTTGATGCCGCAGGCGGCCAGCGCGCGGCCCAGTTCGCGGGCCACGTCGCGGGTCAGCGCCGGGTCGTCGATCGCGCCGAGCGCGAGGTTGCCCGGCCAGGAGGAGCCGGAGCCGGCCTCCAGGCGGGTGACGTCGCCGCCCTCCTCGTCGATCGCGATCAGCACGTCGGGGTTCTGCCGGCGCAGGTCGGCGGTCAGCGCGGCCAGCTGGGCCGGGCTGGTGACGTTGCGTCCGAAGAGCGCCACCGACCCCAGGCCGGCGCCCAGGTGGCGGCGGACCCAGTCGGGCACCTCGGTGCCCTCGAAGCCGGGCTGCAGGACCGTCAGCGCGTCGCGGTGCAGCTGGTCGCTGTCGGGGATGCTCGGGATGAGGATGCTCACGATGACCGATCAGCCCTTCACTGCGCCGGCGGTCATCCCGCCGACAGCCTTGCGCTGGAGGAACAGGAAGATGATCAGCACCGGGACGGCGAAGAGGGTGGAGGCGGCCATGGTGGCCCCCCAGTCGTCGCCGAAGGTGCTCTGGAACGAGGTGAGCCACAGCGGCAGGGTCTGCGCGGTGCCCGGGCCGGTGGCCTTGTTGAGCACCAGGGCCAGCGGCAGCTCGTTCCAGGCGGTGATGAAGCCGAAGAGCGAGGTGGACATCAGGCCGGGGGCCAGCAGCGGGAAGACCACCTTGACGAAGGCCTGCACCCGGGTGCAGCCGTCCACCATCGCCGACTCCTCCAGCTCCTTGGGCACCGCGGCGATGAAGCCGCGCAGCGTCCAGATCGTGAAGGGCAGCACCATCATCATGTAGAAGAGGGTCAGCGGCACGAGGCTGTTGAGCATCTCGTTGTCGCGCACGATCAGGTAGACCGAGATCGACATGACCTCCCAGGGCGCCATCTGGGCCAGCATGATCACCAGGATGAACGCCTTGCGGCCGCGGAAGCGCATCCGGGCGATGGCGAAGGAGGCCAGCGTGGCGATCGCCAGCGAGGCCAGCACCGCGAGCACGGTCACGGTGAAGCTGTTGCCCACCATGTCCCAGAACTGGGCGGCCCCGGTCGCGGTGCCGAAGTGCTCCAGCGTGCCGTTGAGCGGCAGGAAGACCGGCGTCCTGCTGATGATGTCCGGGGTCCGCTTGAAGGCCGTGACGGCCATCCAGTAGACCGGGAAGGCGAACAGCACGAACAGGACGACGGCGACGGCGTTCGGCCAGCTGCGTCCAAGGATTGAGCGCCTCACAGCTCGTCCTCCTGCTTCAGAATGATCCGGAAGTAGTACGCCATCAGCACCGCGAGCATCAGGATGGTCAGCACCGCGATCGAGGAGCCGACGCCGAAGTGCTGGTTGCCCATGCCCTCGACGAAGGCGTAGACCGGGAGCGTCTCGCTGAGCCGCTCGGGACCGCCGCCGTTGATGACGAAGACCTGGGTGAAGCACTTGAACACCCAGATGACCTCGAGGAAGGTCGTGCTCAGGAAGAACGGCTTCAGGCTGGGGAAGATCACCGAGCTGAAGATCTTGTACGCGCCGGCGCCGTCCATCCGGGCCGCCTCGTAGAGCTCGGTGGGGATGGTGGTCAGGCCCGCGTACATGTTGAACGCCACGAACGGGATCGAGCCCCAGACGATCAGCAGGACGATCACGAAGAACGTGCTGAGCTGGGTGCCGTACCAGTTGTAGGTGGCCATGCTGTGCCAGCCCGCCTGGTCCAGGAACCAGTTGACGACGCCGTAGCGCGAGTCGAAGAGCCAGGTGAAGACGGTGGTGCTGGCCACGATCGGCATCGCCCAGGCCAGGATCAGGCCGATGGACAGGAAGAGCCGCATCTTCTTGCCGAGGCGGTTGAGCAGCAGGCCCACCAGGGTGCCGCCGACCATGATCAGGACGACGTTGACCAGGGTGAAGGCCACCGAGCGGCCGGCGGTGTGCCAGAACTCCGAGCTGGTCAGCTGGTCGCGGTAGTTGTCGAACCCGTTCCAGACGGTCAGGTGCTGGATCAGCTGCCGCTTGTTGAGGTTCTGGAAGGACAGCAGGACCGTCTCGACCAGCGGCCAGCAGAGCAGCGCCACGGTGGCGACGATGGCCGGCAGCAGCAGCAGGTAGGGGGTGCTGCGGCTCAGCAGGCTGGGGCCGGCGGACGGTCTGATCGCCGGCCCGCCGCTGCGACTGGAATCCGTGATGCCGTCCACCGTGGTCGTCCCCGCTTCGGGGGACCGTGTCTGCACCCGCTCCGAATGCACAGCCATCGTTCTCTCTTCCTCACACCTGGCCGGAATGGGGCCAACTGGGCGCCGCGCCCGCGGCTACCAAAAAGCGCGGCCGCGGGACCGCCGGGCGGGCCGCCGCAGCGGCGGCGCCAGGCCACCAAACAGGGTGGCGGCGCCGCCCGCCGCCTCCGTGGGGAAGGCGGTCGGGCGGCGCCGCTGGGAACTACTGGTTCTGACCGAGGCGCTTGGTGATCTCGGCGTCGTACTTCTTGGCGGTGGCGTCGTAGTCCGCGCCCTGAAGGACCGCGGCCAGGAAGTCCTTGATCGGGTTCGGGGTGTTCTCGACGTTCGACCAGGACGGGATGTTCGGCGTGGTGGCACCGTTGGCGGAGGCCGGGATGGCCGCCTTCGCGTAGTCGGTGGTGGCCAGCGAGTTCAGCGAGGTGCGGTTGGGAACCAGGCCGGCGGCGGCCATCATGCCCTCGTACTTGTCCGAGAGCGCGATCTTCAGGAAGCCCTTGGCCAGGTCCTGGTTCTTGCTCGCCTGGGCGACGGCGAGGTTCGAGCCACCGAGGAAGACGCCCGAGGGCTTGTCCGCGGTCTTGCCGGGCAGCGGGAAGAAGCCCACCTGGTCGGCCGGCATGTCCTTGGGGGCCGGGGCCTCCCAGCCGAGGCCGATCATGGAGCCGACGTCACCCTTGGGGAACAGGGTGGACTGCTGCGGGGTGGCCTCGTCCTTGTCCTTGGGCGCGGTCGAGTAGCTCTGCAGCTTCTGGAAGGTCGCGAAGGCGTCCTTGGCCTCCGGGGACTCCAGGTTGCCGCTCCAGGTGGTGCCGCTCTGCTTGGCGAGCTGGCCGCCACTGCCGGCGATCAGGCCGAAGTAGGTGTACCACTCCTGGCCGGGCAGGTAGATCGGGTTCGGGACGCCGGCGGCCTTGAGCTTGTCCAGGTCGCCGTAGTACTCGTCCAGGGTCTTCGGCGTGGCGGTGATGCCCGCCTTCGTCCACAGGCCCTTGTTGTAGATGACGACGCGGTTGGCGAAGTACCACGGGGCGGCGTACTGCTTGCCGTCCAGCACCGAGGAGGCGTTCAGGTTCGCGGCCCAGTCGGCGCCGCCGAGGTCGGCCTTGGCCGCGGTCAGGTCGGCGAGGCCGCCGGTGGCCGCGTAACCCGCGGTCTGGGTGTTGCCGACCTCGAGGATGTCGACCGAACCCTCGGAGAGGGCGGTGGTGATCTTCTGGCCGATCCCGTCCCACTTCTGGACCTGGATGTTGAGCTTGGCGCCCGGGTACTTGGCCTCGAAGTCGGCCTTCACGCCGTCCTGCCAGGCCTGCGGCGCCGAGCCGTCCATGAACCAGGCGGTCAGGGTCTTGCCGTTGTAGTTGGCCGCCGTGCTGGGGCTGCTGCTGCCGCTGCTCGCGGTGTCGTCCTTCTTGGCGGACGAACCACACGCCGCGACGCCGACGACCATAGCCGCGACGCCGACCGCCGCGATGAGCTGACGCTTCACGCCATCCTCCTGAGGGATGCCCGGGTGCCCCCCATCGGTGGCCTGCGACATACCCCCGCAAACCGGAAGGAAGCGGTGCCGCGAACCCGTGAGATGGGCTGGGGATTCAGAGTTGGTCTGCAGTGGTGTAGACCAGATGCGAGGAGCTTGGCCTAGACCAATGGACGTGTCAACGGGCCGAAGACCAATCCGGACGAGCCGTTATCAAGCCGACACCGCTCACTGTTCATCGTGTGATGAGCTCCCCGTCGCCCTGGCATACGTGCAACGATGTGTGCCGTTAACGAGGTAGCGGGGCCCCTGGGGCCTCGCGAGGAGCGGAGAATCGGCCCATGAGCAGCAACGGGGGCACCACGGCCCAGCTTCGGGCGAACACCCCCCAGGCGGGGCAGGAGCAGGCGGGCGACCAGCCGGCCCCGGCCGGCGCCGGGACCGACCCCGCGACCGCGCGCGTCCCCAAGTACTACGGACTGAAGCGGCACCTGCTCCAGCTCACCGAGACCCAGCCGGCCGGCACCCCGGTGCCGCCCGAGCGCGCGCTGGCCGCCCAGTTCGACACCTCGCGCACCACCGTCCGCCAGGCCCTGCAGGAGCTGGTGGTCGAGGGACGCCTGGAGCGGATCCAGGGCAAGGGCACCTTCGTCGCCAAGCCGAAGGTCGCCCAGGCGCTGCAGCTCACCTCCTACACCGAGGACATGCGCGCCCAGGGCCTGGAGCCCACCTCGCGGCTGATCGAGGTCGGCTACATCACCGCCGACGACCGGCTCGCCCCGCTGCTGGACATCAAGCCCGGCGGCCGGGTGCTGCGCATCGAGCGGCTGCGGCTGGCCAACGGGGACCCGATGGCCATCGAGGTGGCGCACCTGTCCGCCAAGCGCTTCCCGGCCCTGCGGCGCAACCTGGTCAAGCACAACTCGCTCTACACCGCGCTGCGCGAGGTCTACGGCGTGGTCGTCGCCGAGGCCGAGGAGACCATCGAGACCACCCTCGCCAACCCGCGCGAGGCCGGCCTGCTCGGCTCCGACCTCGGCCTGCCGATGCTCCAGCTCGCCCGGCACTCCTTCGACGCCGAGGGCGCACCGGTGGAGTGGGTCCGCTCGATCTACCGCGGCGACCGCTACAAGTTCATCACCCGCCTGCAGCGGCCGAGCGAGACGCCGAAGTGAGCCAGACCCCGTAGTAGGGGAAAGGCGCGCGCCCGGGCACCCGTTTCACGGGGCCCGGGCGCGCGCTTTCGCATGCTCCCCCGCCCGGCGTGCCGTCAGCCGGCCGGCGGAGGAGCAATCGTGCTCCCCCAGGCAACCTGATCGACGGGGTTCGTGGTCTGGACAGGCGAGGGGGTGATGCTGATGGGCAGCTACGACGACGAGGCGGAGTTCAACGGCTTCGTACAGGGCAGGTGGAGCGGGCTGGTCCGGACGGCGTACCTGCTGACCGGGAACCAGCACGACGCGGAGGATCTCGCGCAGAGCGCGCTGACCAAGGTGTACGCGTCCTGGCGACGCGTGCGCGCCACCGGCAACCCGGACGCGTACGTGCGCCGGATCCTGGTGAACACCAACATCGACCGCTTCCGCAAGCGGCGTCCGACCGAGTACCCGACCGACGAGCTGCCGGAGCCGAGCGGACCGCACCCCGCGGACGCCGGCGCGCAGGCCGAGCAGCGCCACGTGCTCTTCGCCGCGCTCGCCACGCTGCCCGCGCGGCAGCGGGCCGTGGTGGTGCTGCGCTACTGGGAGGACCTCTCCGAGGCGCAGGTCGCGGCCGCGCTCGGCTGCTCCGTCGGCACCGTCAAGAGCCAGGGCGCCAGGGGACTGGCCAAGCTGCGCACGCACCCCGGCCTCACCGATCTCAGCACGCCAGCCACGACCGACTACCGCTCGGAGGTGCTCACATGACCCGGCCTGACGACAACCACGGCCTCGCCGACGAACCAGGGCTACGCCACGCCCTCGCGCACAGCACGACCGACCTCGCCGTCTCCCCCGCCCCGTACGCGGCGATCGTCCGCGACGGCCGCGGACTGCGGCGGCGCCGCACCACGATCCGCACCGCGATCGTCGTGACGGCGGCCGTCGTCCCCGCGCTCACCGTCGCGCTGCTCCCGGGCCGCCAGACGACTCCCCTGCCCGGCCCGGCCGCCCCGGCCACCGCTGCGGTGGTGAGCGCGGCCCCGAGCCCGGCCGCCGCGCCCGCCGTGTTCAGCGCCGCCGCCGACGCCGCCGTTCCCCGGGACGTCAAGCAGACGCAGCTCAAGGGACGGCTCTCGGGGGTCGACGGCGAGGTGCTGGTCTGGCTGCCACCGCAGTACGACGACCCGGCGTATCAGGGCCGCGCCTTCCCGGTGCTGGAGGTGCTCTCCGGCTACCCCGGTTCCAGCAGCGCCTGGTTCAGCCTCCTGAACGCCTCGGAGCAGCTCAAGCCGATGATCGCGAACGGCTCGGCGCTGCCGTTCATCCTGGTCGCACCGCGCACCTTCGGCCTCGGCGGCGCCGCGGACGGCGGCACTCCGAGCAGCGGCTGCGCGGACCTGCCCGGCCACCCGAAGGCCGAGAGCTGGCTCACGGGCGACGTCCCGCAGCTCGTCCTCGACACCTTCCGCGCCGAACGCGACCCCCGGCAGTGGGCGCTGGCGGGCTACTCGGCCGGCGGCCACTGCGCGACCCGGCTGGCCATCGCCCACCCCGACCGCTACGGCGCGGCGGTGAGCCTCAGCGGCTTCAACGACCCGGCCGCCGAGCCGAGTTCACCCGAAGCCCAGGACCCGGCGCTGCGGGTGAAGGACAACCCGCTGACCATGCTGCGCGCGGCCGCCCAGCCCCCGCGCGTCGACATCTACGCGGCCAGCGCCAAGAACGACACGCTCGCCGACGCCCAGGCCCTGGCCCAGGCGGCGAAGGCCCCGACCAGCGTCACCGTCTCCGAACTCACCGGCCCGCGCCTCACCCCGCTGTGGCGCGACGCCCTGCCGAACGTCTTCCGCTGGCTCACCGGGCGGCTGAGGTGAACGCAGAAGGAGAAGACGGTTCCACGGGCCGCAGCTCGGCTTCGTCCTCACTCACCGGGCATCGCGCCGCCGCGCTCGCGGCGCAGCCGGAGCACGTCGGCCATGGAGACCGTGGGCAGGGTGCCGGCGCGAGCGGCCGCGATGATGCGGTCCTGCTCCGGGTCGGCGTCCAGCTCGGCCTCGCACCACCAGCGGGTCAGAACCTGCTCCGCCTGACCGATCGGAGCCTGCCCGAGCTCGCGATAGAACGCCATCCGGCGAGCCCCGCTCAGAGCGGCGGCGATGCCGTCGGCGGTCCGTGGGACCCGCGACCGCTGGTGCTGGAATGCGGGGATGCTCATGAGGACTCCTCCTGCTCCTGTCGACCACGGTATCCGTTGCGCAACGGCAAGCGGTAGGCGAGCGCCCGCTCGCCCCCGGCGAGACGGGCGAGCGCGGGCGGGGCATGGCGGGGGCAGGCGCAGTCCGGCCACTGGTCGGTGAGGAGTGAGCGGAAGAAGCCCGGCTCGCCGCGCACCGTCCGCCGGCGGGAGAGGGTGACCCGGCGGCCGGTGGCGGTGACGCGGTAGACGCGCAGGGTCATCCGGCTGCCGCCGCTGTTCGCAGCACCGGCGCTCACCGGGTCACCTCCGGCCGGGCCGGGCGCACAGGGGACAACTCGGCCAGCCCAGGGGGCAGGACCGTGCCCGTGATGATCCGGCCGGTGCAGCGCGCATGGGCGGTGAGGTGGCCGGCCAGCGCTTGGACCACCCGGACGCCGCAGCCGCCCAGCTCGACGTGGACGCCGAGTGGGGTGTTGGTGAGCCGGGCCGCCGCCAGGGCGGGCAGCGGCGGAAGGCCGGCCAGTTCGAGGGCGGCCACCAGCTCGTCGACCACCCGCTCGGCGGCGTCGCGCTGGGCCCGGTCGTCGCGGCCGTCGCGCTCGCGGGCGAGGTCAACGCTGGTGCTGGTCATCGCAGCCAACCCCCTTGCGGAGCACGCCGGTGAGCTTGACGACGACGTCGGGTCCGGCCGCGCCGAGGTCGATCAGGAACCGCCCGGTCGCCCGCCCGTGGGTCCAGTCGACCCCGACGCTGGGCAGCGGGACACCGGCGAGGGCGAGCACGGCGGTGAGGTCGTCCAGCGCGTCGGCGGCCTCCCGACGCGCCTGGTCAAGGTGGTGGGCGAGCGGAGAGGGCATGGCGGATTTCCCGTTCTGGAGTACACAGAGCAACCGGGCGGTTACCTTGTGATTCCAGGATCGGCAGCTGGGCACCGACGCACCAGGGTCGAGATCCTGACGGATCCGGCGAACCGTTGACGGATCCGCTGGACCACTTCGCAGGATCGGGAGCCACGGTGGCCGGACGGAAGAACGAGTTGGACCCGAGCGACTCCCCCGGCAGCCTGTTCGGCGGAATGCTGCGGATGTACCGGGAGTTGAGGGGCCTGTCGCAGCCCCAGCTGGCGGCCCAGATCCCGTGCGACGACAGCCTGATCAGCCGCGTCGAGAGCGGGACGCGGGCGCCCAAGGACGACTTCGCGCAACGGTGCGACGAGATCCTGCGGACGGACGGGGCATTGGCGTACCTGATGCCGTTCGTGAAGAAGCGGCTGGCGCAGGCTTTTCGCGAGGGCTTCCTGGAGTACGTGGAGGAGGAGGCCAAGGCGATCGAGTTGAGGAACTTCGAGGCGATGTGTCTCCCGGGGCTTCTGCAGACCCCCGCATACGTCCGCGCTCTGCTCGGCAGCGGCGCCAACAAGCTGGACGACGCCCCGGACACCACCGAAGAGGCGATCGCCGTCCGACTTGAGCGTCAACAGATCCTCACCTCCGAGACCCCGACCTTCGCGTTCTTCGTACTGGACGAGAGTTCGCTGCTGCGGCCGGTGGGCGGTCGGGAGGTGATGCGCGGGCAACTGGATCACTTGTTGGCGGTCGCAGAACTTCCCAACGTGGCACTGCAGGTGGCACCCATGTCGATGGGAGAGAACCTGCAGCTGTGGCAGTCGCTCCACCTGCTGGTTCTTCCTGACCACTCACTGATCGGCTACTCCGAGTCGGTGCATCAGGGAACGCTGGTACGTGACCAGACGAAGTCGGGTCGCTGGGGGCGTCGGTATGCTCTGCTCCAGATCGCAGCCCTCCCGCAGGCCGCCTCCATGGACCTGATCCGCAAAGCCAGACAGGACTTGTACTCATGACCAAAGCGACCTGGCGCAAGTCGAGTTACAGCGACAATTCGGGTGCCTGCATCGAGATCGCCGACGGTCAGTTCCCCGGCCTCGTCCCCGTCCGTGACTCCAAGGACCCCGCCGGCCCCACCCTCACCTTCCCCACCACCTCCTTCGCCGCCTTCGTCACCGGCATCAAGTCCAGCTCCCTCAGGACCGCCTGACTCCGCCGGTGTCACTGTGACAACTGTCAGCAGCAGCCCATGACCCCCGCCCCTGGGGCATGCCACCCCTGATGCGCCAGATTGGTACCCGACAGAGGGACCAGACCGTGCACCGGGGGACAGCAGCACCATGAACACCCATCTGACCGAGCTCTACGCCAGTGCGGCCATCGTCATCGGCGCGGGCCTGTCGGTCCTGTCCGCCGTGGCCCCGCTGCCGGACGGCGGGGGCGCCCGGGACCGGAACCTGCTGCGGGTCACCGCTGCCGCCTGGGCCCGTCGCCCCCGGGTGACCCCCGTGCTGCTCGTCGCCGTCGCCCTGTCGGCGCTCCTCCAGTACGCCGTCCCCGGCTACGCGGACGCCATCCAGCGCACCCCCGGGACGCTGTCCGACGGCCAGTGGTGGCGACTGATCACCGCGCTCTTCGACCAGAGCTCGGGGGCGATGCAGATCACGGTGAACCTCGCCGCGCTGCTGGGCGCCGGGGCGGTCGCGGAGTGGGCGCTCGGTCCGGCGCGCTGGCTCCTGGTGTTCCTGGGCTCCGGTGTGGCGGCGAACGTGGTCAGCGTCGAGTCGTGGAGCCGGCACGGCGGCGGCTGCTCCGTCGCCATCTGCGGACTGGTCGCCGCGGTCGCCGTCACCGTCCTGCTGCGCGGCGGCTCGCCCGCTCTCCCGGCGGCGGCCCGGCGGCGTTCGATGGTGCTCGCCGCGCTGGTCCCGGCGGCCGGGGTCTTCCTCTGCGTGATCCACAACAACCACGGGATGGGCCTGGTCGCCGGGGCCGTGCTGGCCGTCCCGCTGGTGCTGTCCGCCCGGCCCGGCTCGCTGCGCCTGGGCCTGGGCTAACGCCCAGCCCGGCGCACCCGGCGAACCGATCGGCCGGCGCCGGCCAGGCTGGTGGCGGTGATCACCCCCAGAACGAGGATGGCGACCAGCATCCCGGGGACGGCCTCCCAGGGCGCGGCTCCAGCGGCGGCCAACAGCGCGTACAGGCCGACCGCCAGCAGGAGCGGGAGCGCGGCGAAGAGGGTGGTGCCCAGGTGGGCGGCGGTACTCATGGTGCTGCTCCCGAGGTCGCAGGTGAGGTGAGGTGCAGTGAGGTGCGGGTGGCGGAACGGACCGGCCATCAGGCGGTGTGGCCGCGCGCGTGGTCCAGGTAGGTGCCGAGGTCGCGCCAGGCGTCGGCCGGCACCTCGGGGTCGCCCGCCAGGGCGGCGGGGTCCTCGTGCCAGGCGGCCCGCACGCCTGCCGAGATGCCGCTGTCGCCACCGCTGAAGAGGACGCCCAGTTCGTCCATCCGGGCCACCAGCTTGCGCACCTGCGGATCGGTGGGCGGCGTGCCGGCCACCCGCAGGCGCTCGGCCCGGCGGTAGAGCTCCGGCCACTCGACTTCGAGCAGGTAGTGCACGGCCGGGCCCAGTGCGGCCGCGCGCTGCTGCAGAACCTGCAGCTGGTCGCCGTCCAGGTGCCGGCTCAGCACGGTCTCGCGCTGCGGATCGACGGCGCCCAGGGCCGCGAGCGCGGCGAACAGGTCACCGGTGGACGGCACCCGACCGCAGCTCAGCTCCGCGTTGAGCCGGTGCAGCCGCTCGCGCAGCCGGTCGAGCCCGGCGATGGCGGCCTCCACACCGGCCAGCTGGTCCTGGACCAGCCGTGCCGGGTCGACCCCGCTGTCCAGGCAGGTCGCGATCGTCTCCAGCCCCAGGCCCAGGTTGCGCAGGGCGAGGATCTGGTAGAGCCGGGCGACGTCCTGCTCGCTGTAGGAGCGGTGCCCGCCGGCGGTCCGCCCCGAGGGCGTGAGCAGGCCGATGGTGTCCCAGTGGTGCAGCGTACGGACGGTCAGCCCACTCGCCTCCGCGAGCGGGCCCACCTTCCAACTGGTGGAGGAGGTCATGCCACCACTGTGCAACCTGACGCCGCGTGAGGTGCAAGCCCTCGGCTGCGGGCGCCCGACGGTGCCGAACCCGGGTCGGCACCGACCCCGGCAGCGTCGGTTCGCCGTCACTCGTCGTCGCCGAAGACGCGGGCGTTCAGGGCATCTGCGAGAAGGCGGGCTGTCTCGAGTCGCGGGGGGCACCCCCCTGGGGAGACCGCCCGCCCACTCAGGCCGGCGTCGCCGCTCCCGTCAGGGCGTACGCGAAGCGGGCGCAGGCGTCCGGGTCGGCGCGGAAGTAGCGGCCGAGGTGGTGGGTGGCGTCCGGGTACAGCAGTCGGGTGAAGGTGGCCCGGGTGGCGAGGGCCGCGGCGATCGCGCTGGTCACGGCCGGCGGGATGACGTGGTCCTCGCCCGGGACCACGAGCACCGCGCGGCCGGCGAAGGCGGCGTAGGCGTCCAGGGCCGCCGAGTCCTGCCAGGCCTGCGGGACGCGGATCGCCTCGGTGAAGCCGGATCCGGCACCGAACGGCAGCGTCCAGGCGTTGCGCGGGTAGACGGCCGGCGCGAGCAGCCCCAGGCCCGCCACCCGCGCGCCGTAGTGGCGGGCCAGGTCGGCGACGGTCTGGCCGCTCATACTGGCGCCGACCAGCAGGAGTTCACCGTCGGCCGACCCGACTTCCTCGATCACCGCCCGGGCCTGCTCGAAGCGGCGTTCCAGGCTCAGCTCCGGGACCCGGCCGCTGCTGGCGCCGTGGCCGGAGAAGTCCAGGGTGACCGCCCGGCAGCCCAGTTCGGCCAGCAGCTCGGCCAGTTGCCGGTGCACCGACTGGTCCGCGGTGCCCGCGCCGTGCAGCACCACGGCGGTCGTAGCGGTGGGCCGGTCGCGCAGGTCGGGCCGCTCCAGGACGGTGCAGGCGATCTTCTCCCCGTCCACCGCCAGCAGCTCGGTCCGCTGGTCGGACACGCGTATTCCGGTGATCGTCATGCAGTTCCTCTGCGTGTCGGGGAAGGTGGGGCCGGCCGTGGGCCGCCGCTGATCAGCCGATCGACAAGCCGGGTTCGGCAGGCCTGCCGACACGTCGACGGACCGTCCGCCGGACCTGTGGAACGCCGCCCGGATGATGAGCGCCGCGAAGAGACGGCGTCGACCCGTTCGGTGGTGAACGTGTCGATCGCGACGGCGGCCGAGGACGTGGGCACCACAGTAACCGGGATCCGGCGCGCGATGACCGCACGCACCGTCGCGGTGGCGGGAGGCGAGGCGACCTCGTCGCCATGCAAAGACTCCTTTGCAAAGAAATGGTGGCACTCGCTACGCTGCCGGGCATGACGGAACCTCAACCCGCCGTGCACAGCCTCGACGCGCGCTCCCTGCGCGGCCTCGCGCACCCGCTGCGGATGCGCCTGCTCGCCGCACTGCGGGAGCACGGCCCGGCCACGGCGACGAAGCTGGCGGCCCGGCTCGGCGAGTCGTCCGCGTCGGTCAGCTACCACCTGCGGCAACTCGGCGCGCACGGCTTCATCGCGGAGGTTCCCGAGCGCGGCACCACCCGTGAACGGTGGTGGCGGGCCGAGCACCGCGGCCACCGGTTCGACCGGCTCGAGGACTTCCTGGAGAGCCCGGACCCCGAAGTGCGCGGCGCCATGGGGGTGTTCCTGAACGAGGTGGCCGCCGTCCACGCGCGGGAGCTGGACGGCTGGCTCGCCGACAGCAGCGAGTGGTCCCAGGAGTGGCGTCGCAGCTGGGACCTGAGCGACTTCACCCTCCGACTGACCCCCGAGCTCGCGCGGGAGCTGGTCGGACGGGCGCACGAGCTCGTGCAGAGCTACCGCGACCGGGCCGCCGACGACGAGGCGCAGGCCGTCCCGGTCCGCATCCACCTGCACGCCTTCCCGCGGCCGACGAGCTGAGGCCCGACACCCCCGGAGGCACGCCCATGACCGTCGCCGCCCCCGGCCGGGCCGCCGAGGCCCAGGACGCCCCGGACCGCCGGCCGCTGGGCGCCCTGCTGGCCGCGAACCTGATCTCGATCACCGGCAACGCCTTCGCCGGCATCGGTGTGCCGTGGTTCGTCCTGCAGACCACCGGCAGCGCCTCCAGGGCCGGGCTGGTGGCCTTCTGCGGCATGCTGCCGCTGGCCCTGTCGGCACTCGGCGGCGGCCCGGTGATCGACCGGATCGGCCGCCTGCGCGCCTCGGTGCTCTCGGACCTGGCCTGCGGGACGGCGATCGGGCTGATCCCGCTCCTGCACCGGGCGGGCGTCCTGCGGTTCTGGCAGCTGTGCCTGGTCATGGCGGTCAACGGGCTGTGCCAGGCACCCGGGGAGACCGCCCGTCAGGTGCTCGCCCCCGATCTCGCCGCCCACGCGGGCGTTCCGCTGGCCCGAGCCATGAGCCTGTACACCGGCGCCTCCCGGGGGGCCCGGCTGCTCGGCGCGTCGGGCGCCGGCGTGCTGATCGCGCTCTTCGGGGCGGGGTCCGTCCTGCTGCTGGACGCCGCGACCTTCGGGGTCTCCGCGCTGCTGATCGCCTTCGGCGTGCGGCGCGTGCCCGCCGCCGTCCGCCGCCGGGAGGCGCGCCCCGGCGGCCTGGCGACCTACCGCGACGAACTGCGCGAGGGCCTGCTCTTCCTGCTCCGTCAACGGCTGCTGCTCGCCGTCACGTTGGTGCTGATGGTCACCAACGGCCTGGACCAGGCCTGGAGCGCCGTCCTGCTGCCCGTGCACGCCCAGCGCGACCTCGGCGGATCGGTCGACCTGGGTCTGCTGGCGGGCCTGTTCGCCGCCGGCGCGCTCACCGGCGCGCTGCTGCACGCCACGCTGGCCGACCGGCTCCCCCGGCGGCCGCTCTACACCTGCTGCCTGATCGTCAGCGGCTGCCCGCGCCTGCTCGTCGCGGCGTTCGCGCCCGGCCTGCTGCCCCTGGGCGCCGCCCTGGCGGTGGCCGGCCTCGCCGCCGGGATCTGCAACCCGATCGTCTCGACCGTCCTGTACGAGCTCGTGCCCGACGCCCTGCGCAGCCGGGTGACCGGCGTCCTGGCCGCGGGCGTCCTGATGGCCACGCCGCTCGGCGGCATCGCCTGCGGCTACCTGGTGGACCGCGCCGGGCTGACCACGGCCCTCGTCCTGCTCGGTGGGGCCTACCTCCTGATCACGCTCTGCCCGCTGATCTTCCCGGCCTGGCGGCGGCTGGACGGACCGGGCGGTCCCGGGGCCCGCGGGTGACCACCGCGCCGCGGCGGCAGGAGCGGGAGCAGGAGCGGGAGCGGCCACGGGAGCAGGAGCGGCAGCAACAGCGGGCCGCCGGCCGGGCGCCTCACAGATCGGTGGCCCGCTCGTGGCGGGGCTCGTACAGGCCCACCTCGCCGCCGCCCGGCAGCCGGAACCCGGTCAGCCGCCCCCAGCGCGCGTCGGTGACCGGCCGGGTGAACTCCACCCCCTTCGCGGTCAGCGTCCGCACGGTGGCGTCGACGTCGTCGCACATCAGGTAGAGCTCCTGCGACTCCGGTCCTTGCGTGGGATGCACGGCGAGCTCGGTCGGCGGCAGCTTGAAGATCAACCAGCCGCCTCCCACGTCGACGTGCGGATACTCCAGCACATCCCGGAAGAAGGCCCGGTCCGCCTCGGCATCGCGGCTGTGGATGATGACGTGCCCGCCGTTGATCATGCGGCCAGGGTAGGCCCCGGCGTGAGCGACGCGGTGCTGCGACGCCGGCCCGTGCGAACGTGCGGACGGGCGGCGGTCCCGGGATGCGGGGAGGCCGAGATGGCGGTCAGCTTGGGGGAACGGCTGATCACGGCTCACCGGCAGGAGCGGGCATGAACGAGGACACCCCGTGACCCAGGACGCCGCCGCCCGGGGACCGGCCGGCCCCGCCCGGTCGGGTGCCGGCTCCCGGATGCTGGCACCGCTCGCGCTGGCGCAGTTCATCTGCAGCTTCGCCGGCTCGAACATGAACGTGATGATCAACGACATCAGCCAGGACCTGGACACCACCGTCCAGGGCGTGCAGGTCGCGATCACCCTCTTCCTGCTGGTCATGGCCGCGCTCATGATCCCCGGCGGCAAGGCCACCGACCGGTTCGGCCGCAAGCGCTGCTTCCTCGCGGGCCTGACCGTCTACGGCATCGGCGCGATCCTCAGCGCCGCCTCCCCCGGGCTGGGCGTCCTGATCCTCGGCAACTCCATCCTCGAAGGCGTCGGCACGGCCCTGCTCATCCCCCCGGTCTACATCCTCACCACGCTGCTCTTCACCGACCTGACCTCCCGGGCCCGCGCGTTCGGGGTGATCATGGCCGCCGGCGGCGTCGGCGCGGCCGCCGGGCCGCTGATCGGCGGGCTGATCACCTCCGCGATCAGCTGGCGCGCCGCGTTCGTCTTCCAGGCCCTGGTGATCGCGCTGATCATCGCGCTGAGCCGGAAGATCGACGACCCGCTGCCGCCGGATCCCACCCGCCCCTTCGACGTGCGCGGCGCCGTCCTGTCCGCGGGCGGGCTGGTCCTGATCGTCATGGGCATCCTCGCCGCCGACAACGACCTGTGGCTGATGGCCGGCCTGATCGCCGCCGGCGTCCTCGTGCTGGCCTGGTTCGTGCACTGGATCCGCGCCGAGGAACGCGCCGGCAAGGAGCCGCTGCTGTCCACCAGCCTCTTCCGCAACCGCACCTCCAACCTGGGCCTGGTCACCCAGAACGCGCAGTGGCTGCTGCTCATGGGCACCTCGTTCACCGTCGCCACCTACCTCCAGGTGGTGCGCGGCTACGACGCCGTGCAGACCGGCGTCATCTTCACCGCCGCCACCCTCGGGCTGCTCGTCAGCTCGCTCGCCGCCGAACGGCTCGCCAAGCTCCTGTCGCAGCGGACCCTGATCATCGCCGGGTTCGCGCTCGCCGTCGCCGGCATCGCCGTGCTGCTCGCGCTGGTGGCGGGCACGCCCGGTCCCTGGGCGTTCGCCCCCGGCCTGCTGCTGATCGGCCTGGGGCTGGGCGTCATGCTCACCCCGTCCGTGAACCTGGTCCAGTCCGCCTTCCCCGAGGACCGGCAGGGCGAGATCTCCGGCCTGTCCCGGAGCGTCTCCAACCTGGGCTCCTCCTTCGGCACCGCCATCGCCGGCACCATCCTGGTCGCCAACCTCTCCCAGCACGCCTACGCCGCCGCCATGGCCACCCTCGCGCTGGCCGCCCTGGTCGGCCTGGTCACCGCCACCCGCCTGCCCCGCGCCGCAGCCGCCGGTCCGCCCGGCCCCGCCGGTCCACCCGGCCCCACTGCCGACCCGCCCGGCGCCGGTGACCCGGGGCGCCGCTGAGGGCCCGTCGGCCGCGGCCGCCGCCGATCGGTTGATCGGCGGGTCGGGTTCGGCCCGCTCCCTGGCGCGTCGGGGGGCCGGCCGCCGGGCCCGTGGAACGCTGCCCGGATGACGAGCGGCGCGAAGAGCTCCCAGCAGGCCACGGCCGCCAGGTCCGTCCTGCTGACGTTGGCGACCGGACAGTTCCTGATGACGCTCGACAGTTCGGTGATGAACGTGTCGATCGCGACGGTGGCCGAGGACGTCGGCACCACGGTGACCGGCATCCAGGGCGCCATCACCGCCTACACGTTGGTGATGGCGATGTTCATGATCCCCGGCGGCAAGATCGGCGCGATCGTCGGCCGCCGGCGGGCCTTCATGATCGGCTGCGCGATCTACGGCTGCGGCTCGCTGACCACCGCGCTCGCCCCGAACCTGCCCGTCCTGCTGCTCGGCTGGGCGTTCCTCGAAGGCCTCGGCGCGGCCCTGATCCTGCCCGCGATCGTGGCCCTGGTCGCCGGCAACTTCGTCGTCGAGCGGCGCCCGGCCGCCTACGGACTGGTGGCGGCCGCGGGCGCGGCGGCCATCGCGGTCGGGCCGCTGATCGGCGGCGTCGCGACGACGTACTTCTCCTGGCGCTGGGTCTTCGCCGGCGAGGTGGTGCTCGTGCTCGGCATCCTCGCCCTCGCGCGCACGATCGCCGACGCGCCGCCCGACCGGCGGCCGCGCCTGGACGTCGTCGGCGTCGTGCTCAGCGCGCTGGGCCTGGGGGTCTTCGTCTACGGCGTCCTGCGCTCGGACGAGTGGGGCTGGTTCCGGGCCAAGCCCGGCGGCGTCGCCTGGTTCGGGCTCTCGCCGGTCGTGTGGCTGATGCTGGCCGGCCTGTTCCTGGTCTGGCTCTTCTTCCGCTGGGAGGCCCACCTGGTGCGGCGGGGCAGCGAGCCGCTGGTCGCCCCCGACCTGCTGCGCAACCGCCAACTCACCGGCGGACTGACGATGTTCTTCTTCCAGTACCTGGTCCAGATGGGCGTCTTCTTCGTCGTCCCGCTCTACCTGTCCGTCGTGCTCGGCCTGTCGGCGCTCGGGACGGGCCTGCGCATCCTGCCGCTCTCCATCACCCTGCTGGCCGCCGCGATCGGCATCCCGCGGCTGTTCCCGAAGGTCTCGCCGCGGCTCGTGGTGCGGCTGGGGATCCTCGCCATGCTCGCCGGCGCCCTGGTCCTGCTGGCCGCCCTCGACGTGAGTTCCGACGCGGCCGTGGTCACCGTCCCGCTGCTGCTGATCGGGCTCGGGGTCGGCATGCTCGCCTCGCAGCTCGGCGCGGTCACCGTCTCCGCGGTGCTGGACGAGCAGAGCGCCGAGGTCGGCGGCGTGCAGAACACCATGACCAACCTGGGCGCCTCGATCGGCACCGCGCTCGCCGGGTCCGTGATGATCGCGGCGCTGTCCTCGTCGTTCCTGACCGCCGTCGACCAGAACCCGGCCGTCCCGGCCGAGGTGAAGAGCCAGGCGAGCGTCCAGCTGGCGGGCGGCGTGCCCTTCCTGTCGGACCCGCAGCTCACGGCCGCGCTCGACGAGGCCGGGGTGGACCCGCAGACCGCGCAGGCCGCCGTGGACGCCAACGCCGACGCGCGGATCGACGGGCTGCGGGCCGCGCTCGCCGTGCTCGCCTTCGCGGCGCTCGTCGCGCTCTTCCTGGCCCAGCGGATCCCCACCGTCCAGCCGGGCTCGGAACGGGCTGCGGACTCACAGCGGCCGGCGGGCTCGGAGCGGGCCGGCGGCGCACCGGCATGAGGACCGGCGTGAGGACCGGGCTCAGGAGGCCGCTGACGAGGAGTCGGCCCCGGCCGCTGCCGCCAGTGCCTCGGCGATCCGGCGGTTGCTGGCCAGGGTGAGCGAGAGCACCGCCGTGGAGGCCAGCAGCACCGCACCCGCCAGGAAGGGCGCGCGCAGGCCCGCGCCGGTGGCCAGCCAGCCGCCGAGCACGGCGCCGATCGGGGCCGCGCCCACCGCCATCAGGCGCCGGGTCGCCCCGATGCGGCCGGCCAGCTCGGCCGGGATCAGGGCCTGCGAGACCGAGGGGGCCAGCACCATGGTGGCCGCCATCGCCGCGCCGAGCAGGGCCAGCGCGAGACCGGCCGTGATCGGGTTGCCGGAGCAGCCGAGCCCGACCAGCGCGGCCGCCTCCAGCAGCGCGGTGGCGGTCAGCGCGCCGCCCGTCCCCAGCAGGCCGCCCAGCCGGCCGGCCAGCGCCGCGCCGAGCAGGCCGCCGGCGGCCTGGGAGGCGAGCAGCACGCCGTAGCCGAGGTCGCCCAGGTGCAGGAGCTGGTGGGCGAAGAGGACCAGCACCGCGTCGGCCCCCACGAAGGCCAGGTTGCCGATGGCGGGCCGCAGCGCCAGGCCCAGCAGCACCTTGTCACGCAGCAGGTAGCCGGCGCCGACCTTGGCCTCGGCCCAGAGCGAGGGCTTCGCGGGCGCCGGGCCGACCGTCTCGCCCTGCTCCTCGCGGGCTTCTTGGCGAGCCGCCCCGCGGGTGGCGCCCGGCTCGCCGGGCAGCGTGCGCACCAGCAGCGAGCTGGCCAGGAAGGAGAGCGCGTCCAGGCCGAACGGCAGGGCGCGGGCGAGCACGAACAGGGCGCTGCCCAGCGGCGGTCCGGCGAAGTCGGCGGCGACCGTACGGGCTCCCATCGTGCGGGCGTTGGCGCGCTGGAGCAGGGTCAGGTCGCGGTCCAGCAGCTGCGGCAGGTAGGCCGAGCCGGCGGTGTCGAAGAGGATCTGGCCGATCCCGAGCAGGAAGGCCACCGCGATCAGCAGCGGGATGCTCAGCAGGCCGACGGCGGCGGCCACCGCGGGTATCGCGAGCAGCACGGCGCGGGCCAGGTCGGTGAGCCACATGGTGCGGCGGTGGTTCCAGCGGTCGACCAGCGCGCCGCCGTGCAGGCCGAAGAGCAGCCAGGGCAGCAGGGCGGCGGAGGTCACCAGGGCCAGGGTCAGCGGGTCGCGGGTCAGGGTCGCGGCGAGCAGCGGGAGGGCGGCGAAGTAGACGCCGTCACCGAGCGAGGAGACGGTGCTCGCGGCCCAGAGGCGGTGGAAGGCGGCGGGCAGGGTCGCCGCCGGGGTGGGGGTGGGGGCGGGCGCGGTGGTCGTCACTTGGTGTCCTCGGGGCGGTAGAGGGCGACGGCCAGCGTCGCGCTGGGCTCGTTCGGGTCGCTGGCGGCGGAGAGTTCGGTGCAGAGCGCCTCCAGGCGCGCGGTGAACTCCTCGTACACCGACGCGCTGATCCGGGTGTGCGCGAGGCGGACGGTGCGCGGTCCGGCCGGCGCGGCCTCCAGGTCGGCGATCGCGTGGCGCATCAGGATGTCGGGCTCGCCGGGCGCGGGGTCGGGCAGCGAGATGCCGCGCGAGGTGCGGGCGTAGTACCGCTCGGTGACGCCGCGCACCTTGCGGGTGCTGACCACCTCGACCAGGCCGGCCCGCTCCAGCAGCCGCACGTGGTAGCTGGAGCTGCCCTTGGCCAGGTCCAGCCGCTGCGCCAGCTGGGTGATGGTGGCCGGGCCGTCCCGCAGGATGCCCAGGATCCGGTGGCGGACCAGGTTGCTGACGGCGCGCAGCTGCTCGTCGGTGTTCAGGTGGAGGAGGTCCTCGGGCTGTTCGTCGGCCATGGGCACAATGGTCAACATCTCTTGACCATTTGTCAACGACGGTCCGTCAGCTCTCCTTCGATCGGGGGTGATTTTCCGTCCATTGAGCGAGACATGACGGAAAGCCTGATGACAGGGACCTGCCCAGTGACCTACATTCCGTGTCCTGCGGTGCGTGTCCGAGCTGCCTGTCCCTGCGTTGCCTGTCTCCGCGTCGCCCGTGCCGCACCGCGGGCCAGTCCGAGCCGATCACCACGGGCGCTGCTCGGCGGGCGGGCCGACCCCTTGGCGGGACGGCGCGTTGCGGCGCCGCCGGGGATCGCCCTGCCACCGCCGGAGCCGCCTGATGTCCATCGATTCGCTCGTCCCCGACGCGCCCGGGGCGCCACCGGGCACCCTGCCGCCGGTCACCTGGGAGCGGGTGCTCACCGCGGTCAGCCTGCTGGTGCCGATCGTCGCCCTGCTCTGGGTCTCGTCCTACTCCCGGCTGACGCCGCGGCTGCTGGGGCTGCCGTTCTTCTACTGGTACCAGATCCTCTGGATCCCGCTGTCGGCACTCTTCACCACCAGCGCCTACCTGCTGATGAACCGTGACGCCCGCCGGCGCCGGGCCGCCCGGGGCGGTGGGGCGCGATGACGCACGGCGTGAACACGGTCGCCCTGGTGGTGTTCGTGCTCTTCTTCCTGCTGGTCACCGTGCTGGGCTTCGTCGCCTCGCGCTGGCGCCGGGCCGACAACGGGCTGCACCTGGACGAGTGGGGCCTGGGCGGCCGCAGCTTCGGCACCTGGGTGACCTGGTTCCTGCTCGGCGGCGACCTCTACACCGCGTACACCTTCATCGCGGTGCCGGCGGCGGTCTACGGCGCGGGCGCGGCGGGCTTCTTCGCGGTGCCGTACACGATCATCGCCTACCCGCTGGTCTTCCTCTTCCTGCCCCGGCTCTGGTCGGTGGCCCGGGTGCACGGGTACGTCACGCCGGCCGACTTCGTGCGCGGCCGCTACGGCTCGCGGGCGCTGTCGCTGGCCGTCGCGCTGACCGGGATCCTGGCCACCATGCCGTACATCGCGCTCCAACTGGTCGGCATCCAGGCGGTGCTGGACACCCTGGGGGTGGGCGGCGGGGCGGGCGCCAACTGGTTCGTCAAGGACCTGCCGCTCTTCATCGCCTTCGCCGTGCTGGCCGCCTACACGTACTCCTCCGGCCTGCGGGCGCCGGCGCTGATCGCCTTCGTCAAGGACGCGCTGGTCTACATCGTGATCATCGTCGCGGTGATCTACCTGCCGATGCGGCTGGGCGGCTACGGGCACATCTTCGACACCGCGGCGAAGAAGTTCAGCGCGGTCAACCCCACCACCCACCAGCCGGTGGGCGCGCTGACCAGCGGCCCCAAGGCGCAGTGGGCGTACGCCACGCTGGCGCTGGGCTCGGCGATGGCGCTGTTCATGTACCCGCACACGGTGACCGGTGTGCTGGCCGCCAAGTCCCGCACCACCGTGCGCCGCAACATGGCCATCCTGCCCGCCTACTCGCTGATGCTCGGGCTGCTGGCACTGCTAGGCTTCCTGGCCATCGCGGCCGGGGTGGGCAAGGGCGTCAAGGGCTACAACCCGCAGCTGGCCGTCCCGCAGCTCTTCGCGAGCCTGTTCCCGGACTGGTTCACCGGGGTGGCCTTCGCCGCGATCGGGATCGGCGCGCTGGTCCCGGCCGCGATCATGTCGATCGCCGCGGCCAACCTCTTCACCCGCAACGTGTACAAGGAGTTCATCCGCCCCGCCGCCACCCCCGAGCAGGAGACCAAGGTGGCCAAGCTGGTGTCGCTGCTGGTCAAGGTGGGTGCGCTGGTCTTCGTGCTGGGCATGGACAAGCAGCTGGCGATCAACCTGCAACTGCTCGGCGGGATCTGGATCCTGCAGACCTTCGTGTCGATCGTGGCCGGCCTGTTCACCCGCTGGTTCCACCGCTGGGCGCTGCTCGCCGGCTGGGCGGTCGGCATGGTGTACGGGACCTGGAAGGCGTACGGGATCGCCTCCCCCGCCACCCGGCACTTCGGCGGCAGCTCGGCGGTGATCCCCGGGATCGGCGAGATCGGCTACATCGGGCTCACCGCGTTCCTGCTCAACCTGGCCGTGTCGGCGGCGCTCACGCTGGTCCTGCGGGCGGGCGGCAGTCCCGAAGGCGTGGACGAGACCGCCCCGGCGGACTACAGCGCGGAGTCGGGCGACCCCGAGCCCGCCGATGCGCCCCAGCCGGTGGCGGCGCAGTAGGCGCACACAGCGCCTCGGTGCGCGCCCTGTGATCGCGCCGTCACCTCCCTCAACACTGAGGAGGTGGCGGCGCGATCACCGGGACGGGCGCCCGGTGGGTAGGGACACCTGGTGGACCCGCCCGCCCACCGGGTGGGCCTGATGCCCGACCCACCCCCACACCCACCGGACCGACGGGGAGCACCGGCCATGCCAGAGCTGAGCACCATCCTCAACGGACACCCGCCCCAGCAGGGCCGGGCCGCCCTGCCGTCGGTGCTGATCGCCACCCGGCACGGCCAGAGCACCGCCAACGTGGAGTTCCAACTGGCCGAGGCCGCCGGGGCACTGAGCGTGCCGATCACCTGCCGGGACGCCGACATCCCGCTCTCGATGCAGGGCCAGGCGCAGGCCCAGGCGTTCGGTCGCTGGTGGGCCGAACTGCCGCCCGCCGACCGGCCGCGCGCGGTCTGGTGCTCGCCGTACGTGCGCACCGCGGAGACCGCGCGGATCGCCATCGCGCAGGCGGCCGGGCTCGGCGCGGTGCCGGTGGGCCTGCCGGTGCGCTACGACGAGCGGCTGCGCGACCGGGAGTTGGGCATCCTGGAGATGCTCACGGCGGCCGCGATCGAGAAGCGGCACCCCGAGGAGGCGGCCCGGCGGCGGAAGATGGGCGAGCTCTACTACCGGCCGCCGGGCGGCGAGAGCTGGTCGGACGTGGCACTGCGGGTGCGCGACTGCCTGCGGGACCTGTGCGCCGAGGAGGCCGGCAGACCGGTGCTGCTGGTAGCGCACGACACCGTGGTGCTGATGCTGCGCTACGTCCTGGAGCGGCTCACCGAGGAGCGCCTGGTGGCGTTCGAGCCGGTGCGCAACTGCTCGGCCAGCGTGTGGCGTTCGGCCCACGACCGGCTGCGGCCGGAGTGCTGGAACGAGACCGACCACCTGGCGGGCGCGGTGACGGTGGCGGACTGACGGACGGCTTGGCGGGTCGACGGGCCGGTGGCCACGCCGGGAGCTGTCCGGGGATACGACGAAGCCCCCGCGGTTGGTGACGCGGGGGCTTCGTCGTATCCCCACATGCGGGCCATGATGCTCGTTTCTGCTCGTTCTGGCGATTGTCTTGACATGAATAAGCAATGAGGCTGCACTGGTTGCGCACCAGACCTCGCTCGGACCATCCCCCTGCCACGACTTCCCCGGCGTCCCCCACGGCCGCCCGGAAGGAGCCTCCGTGCCCCCGGTCCCCCGCAGTCTCCGTCGACTCCTCAGCGGTGCAACGCTGTTGGCCCTGCCACTGGCCGGCCTCGGTACGCCGGCCGGCGCCGCTGCCGCACCAGCCGCAGCATCAGCACCAGCACCAGCCCCCGCATCGGCCACCACACCGGCCGCCGCGCCCGTACTCGCCGCCACGCCGCCCATGGGCTGGAACGACTGGGCGCACTACCAGTGCGACATCACCGAGCAGACCGTCACCGGCAACGCCGACGCGCTGGTCTCCAGCGGCCTGGCGGCCAAGGGCTACACCACCGTCACCGTGGACGACTGCTGGATGGCCGGCAGCCGCGACAGCGCCGGCAACCTGGTCGCCGACCCCGTCAAGTTCCCGCACGGCATGGCCTGGCTGGGCAGCTACCTGCACGGCAAGGGCCTCAAGTTCGGCATCTACGAGGACGCCGGGTCGAGCACCTGCGGCGGCTACCCCGGCAGCGGGCAGCCGCAGGGCGGCGGCGGCGACCACTTCGCCAAGGACGCCGCCTCGTTCGCCGCCTGGGGTGTGGACTACCTGAAGCTGGACGGCTGCAACGTCTGGACCGCCGCCGGCCAGAGCCAGGAGCAGGCCTACCGCCAGGCCTACGACGCCCAGGCCGCCGCCCTGCGCGCCAGCGGGCGGGCGATCACCTTCTCGGAGTCCGCCCCGGCGTACTTCCAGAGCGGCGAGTGGGGCAACCCGAGCTGGTTCTCGGTGCTCGGCTGGGTCGGCCAGGACGGTCAACTGTGGCGCGAGGGCTACGACATCGCCACCTACAACGCCTCCGCTCCGAACGCCTCCCGGTGGGGCTCGGTGCTCTCCAACTACGGCTACAACCGCTGGATCGGCCGCTACGCCAAGCCCGGCAACTGGAACGACCCGGACTTCCTGATCGCCGGTGACGGCGGCCTGAGCGACGACGAGTCCCGCAGCCAGGTCGCCCTCTGGTCGATGATGGCGGCGCCGCTGATCCTCTCCTCGGACGTCGCCCACCTCTCCTCCGCCGCTCTCTCGGCCCTGGGCGACACCGACCTCGTCGCCCTGGACCAGGACAGCGCCGGCCGGCAGGCCGCCGTCGTCTCCAGCAACGGCAGCACCGACGTGCTGACCCGCCCGCTGGCCAACGGCGACCGCGCGGTGGCCGTCCTCAACCGCACCGCCGGCGCCCGTTCGATCAGCACCGCGCTCTCCGCCGTCGGCCTGACCGGCTGCACGGTGAACGCCAAGGACCTGTGGACCGGAGCGAGTTCGAGCACCTCGACGGCTCTGACCGCGACCGTCCCGGCGCACGGCACGGCCGTCTGGCGGCTCACCCCGCAGGGCTGCGCGGCCGCCGTCCCCACCGGACAGTTGACCGGCAACGGCGCCAAGTGCGCCGACGACTCGAACAGTTCGACGACGGACGGCAACCCGGTGATCCTCTACGGCTGCACCGGCAACGCCAACCAGCGGTGGACCACCAACTCCGACGGCACCATCCGCACCCTGGGCAAGTGCCTGACCGAGTCGGGGACTTCGGCCGGCTCCTGGGTGGTGCTCGCCGGCTGCGGCGGCGCCGGACAGCAGTGGACCGCGCGCGCCGACGGCACGGTGGCGAACACCGCCTCCGGCCTCTGCCTGGACGTCTACGGCGGCGGCAGCGCCGACGGCACGCGGCTGGACGCCTGGACCTGCGGTGCGGGCCAGGCCAACCAGGCCTGGTCCCTCCCGCTCTGACCCGCCCCTCGCTCACCGGCCGCCGGGGCCCCATCGCCCGGCGGCCGGTGCCACTCCCGGAGGCCGCGCTCATGATGCGATACCGCTCCACCTCGACGGGCCAGGACCGACCGACGGGCCCGGACCGACCCACCGACCCGCGCCGACCGACCGGTGGCCGTCCTGCCGGGCGGCTGGGACGACCCGGCCGGCTGCTCGCCCGCTCGGTCGGCCTGCCGGTCGCGCTGCTGCTCACGCTCTGCGCGGCGGGCTCGATCCCGGCCGCCGCGCAGGCCCCGACCGGTGCCGGAACCGGCGCTGCCACTGCCACTGCCACCGCGGGCGCCGCGGCCGCGGGCGCACCGGTCACCATCCCGGCCCTCCAGCAGTGGACGGCCCAGGCCGGGTCCTACACGTTCGGCGCCACCAGCCGGGTGGTCGTCGACTCCGCCTACGCCGCCCAACTGACCACCACCGGACAGGTACTGGCCGACGACCTGAGCACCCTCGGCGGCTCCACGGTCAGCGAGGTGAGCGACACCGCCGCCCGCGCCGGCGACCTCTTCCTGACCCTGGGCGGCACCGACACCCGGCTCAGCGCCTACACCCTGACCGTCGGGTCCGCGGTGACCGTCCAGGGCGCGAACGACGACGGGGTCTTCGCCGGCACCCGCAGCATCCTGCAACTGCTGCACCAGTCCCGGACCGTGCCGGGCGGCACCGCGCACGACTGGGCGCAGTACGCCGAGCGCGGGCTGATGGTCGACACCGGCCGGAAGTTCTTCACCGTCCCGTGGCTCCAGCAGGAGATCAGGGACCTCGCCTACGTCAAGATGGACTACCTCCACCTGCACCTCTCCGACACCTTCGGCTTCCGGCTGGAGAGCAGCAGCCACCCGGAGATCACCTCACCCGACCACTACACCAAGCAGCAGATCACCGACCTGATCGCGCTCGGCGCCCGCTACCACGTCACGGTCGTCCCCGAGATCGACATGCCCGGCCACCTCGACGCCGTGCTGGCCGCGCACCCCGAACTGAGGCTGGTCAACAGCTCCGGCACCCCCGACAACTCCTTCATCGACCTCTCCAACCCCGCCTCCTACACGCTGATCAAGGACCTGATCACCGAGTACCTGCCGCTCTTCCCGGCCGCCTACTGGCACCTGGGAGCCGACGAGTACGTCACCGACTACAGCGCCTACCCGCAGCTGCTGAGCTACGCCCGCGCGCACTACGGCGCCGGCGCGACCGCCAAGGACGTCTTCTACGGCTTCGTCAACTGGGCCGACGCGCTGGTGCGGGCCGGCGGGCACACCATGCGGATGTGGAACGACGGCATCAAGTCCGGTGACGGCACGGTGACTCCGAACGCCGACATCACCGTGGACTACTGGTACACCTACGGCCTGACCCCGCAGCAGCTGGTGGCGGCCGGCCACACCGTGATGAACTCCAGCTGGACGCCGACCTACTACGTCTACGGCGGCGCCAAGCCGGACACCCAGTCCATGTACGAGAGTTGGAACCCCGGCGTGTTCCAGGGCGGCGCCACGCTGACCGACCCCGGCCGCAACCTGGGCTCGGTGCTGCACGTCTGGTGCGACAACCCGGGCGCGGAGACCGAGCAGCAGACCGCCTCCGGCATCCTGGCGCCGATCCGCGCCCTGGCCCAGCAGACCTGGGGATCGCCCAAGCCGGTCGCCACCTACGCGGGGTTCCAGCCACTGATCGCCGCCGTCGGCCGCGCACCCGGCTGGCCGGCCGACACCGCCGCCGGCGACCTCGCCCTCGGCCGTCCGGTCACCGTCTCCTCCACCGAGACCGCGGCCTTCCCCGGATCGGCGGCGGTGGACGGAAGTTACGGCACCCGCTGGTCCAGCGCCTACGCCGACCCGCAGTGGCTGCAGGTCGACCTCGGCACCACGCACCTGGTGAACCACGTCAGGCTGAGCTGGGAGGCCGCCTACGCCAAGGCCTACCAGGTGCAGCTCTCCGACGACGGCACCACCTGGAGCACCCTCTACGGCACCACCGGCGGGACCGGCGGCGTCCAGGACCTCACCGGGCTCAACGGCAGCGGCCGCTACCTGCGGATCTCGCTGACCCAGCGGGGCACCGGCTACGGCTACTCGCTCTGGGAGGTCGAGGCGTACCAGGACCCGGCCGGCCCGCAGCCGCCCGCCGCCGGCCACAGCTACCGGCTGACGGTCGCCTCCAGCGGCAGTGCGGCGGACGTCAACGGCGGCTCGACCAGCCCGGGCGCCCCGGTCATCGAGTACCACCCGACCGGCGGCGCCAACCAGCAGTGGACCCTGCAGGACGCCGGCGGCGGCGTGTTCCACCTGGTGTCGGTCGGCAGCGGGCTCTGTCTGGACGTCTCCGGATCGTCGGTCGCCGACGGCGCCCAGGTGCTGCAGTGGACCTGCACCGGCAACGCCAACCAGAACTGGACGCTGCGCGCGGCACCGGGCGGCGGCTACACGGTGACGGCGCAGCACTCCGGCAAGGTGCTGAGCGTCGGCTCGGCGAGCGCCGGGGGCGCGGCGGGGTCGACGGCGGACGGTACGCCGATCGTGCAGTCCACGGCCACCGGCGCGGACTGGCAGCGCTGGACGTTCACGGCGGTGTAGCGGCGCGGCGGCGCAGGGGCCGAGCGGCGCAGCGGCGCAGGGGCCGAGCGGCGCAGCGGTGTAGCGGCCGAGCGCGGCCGACGCGGGCGCGTGGTCGGGGCGGATGCCCCGGGCGCGCGCCCGCGTCGTGCTGCCGCGCGGGCCGCACGTCGCCGTGCACCGCTCGCCGCTCGCCGCTCGCCGGTACGGCTCGCCCGGTTCAGCCCGCGGGTGGCGGTTCCGGGAACCCGAGGAAGTCGGCCATCTGCTCGACGGCGTGCACGAAGAAGGCGTCGGCCGGGTCGGCGGTACCGTCCAGGTGCCCGAAGAGCTCGAAGCTCACCATGCCGAACAACTGCGTCCAGGCCACCATCGCGCGCGCCACCACGCTCTGCGACAGCTCGGGCGCGTACTGCGCGCACACCTTGGCCAGCTGCAACGACAGCTCGGGAGGCAACTGGCGCCCGGGGATCGGGTCCAGCCGGCCCACCGCACCGCGGAGCACGCCGAGCAGCGCGAGCGGGAGGCGGGCCGCCGAGGCGATGGTCTCCGGCGGAGCGTGGTAGCCGGGGACGGGGGTGCCGTAGATCAGCGCGTACTCGTGCGGGTGCTCCCGAGCCCAGCTGCGGACCGCCCCACAGAGCGCGCGCCAGCGCGGCCGGGCGGCGAGGGCCTGCTCGGCGCGGGTGCTCCCGCGGGGCGGGGCGGTCGCCGCCAGCGCCTGCTCGACCCGCTCGGCGAGGTCGTCGTAGGCGTCGATGATCAGGGCGGTCAGCAGGTCGTCGCGACTGGGGAAGTAGCGGTAGAGGGCGGAGGACGCCATCCCGAGGGCCCGCGCGACGGCCCGCAGCGAGAGCTGCTGGGCGCCGTCGACCGCGACCTGGCGCCGCGCCTCCTGCTTGATCTCCCTGGTGAGCTCCTCGCGGGCGCGCTCCCGGGCGGTTCGAATCGCTGCCATGGCCTCAGCGTGCCATAGATCGGGAGCAGCGCACTGGATTCGGATCGGCGCACCGCAAGGAGAGCGGCAATCGCAAGTGAGAGCGATAGTCGCAAACGAGAGCACTGCTCTTGACTCGGCAGTGCGCCGGTGCCAGAGTCGAAAGCAGAAACGAGAGCAGTGCTCTCGAATGCGATTGCCGCTCTCGTCAATGATCGCCGCTCACAGTTCTCCGCCGCTTCGAGGAGCTTCCGATGACACAGGCATCTCCGGCCGACACTCCCCGCTACGTCTGGACCGGCAGCCGCGCCGTGACCATCGGCAACAGGATCGTCGCGGCGCTCACCCGGGCCGGCCTCAGCCTCTGGGGCTCCCGGGTGCTCGCGGTGCGCGGCCGCAAGAGCGGCGAGTGGCGCACCACCCCGGTCAACCTCCTCACCCACGAGGGCGAGCGCTACCTGGTCGCACCGCGCGGCCACACCCAGTGGGCGCGCAACCTGCGCGCGGCGGGCACCGGCGAACTGCGGGTCGGCCGCCGCACCGAGACCTTCCACGCCACCGAACTGACCGACGACGCCAAGCCCGCCGTGCTGCGCGCCTACCTGCGGCGCTGGAAGTTCGAGGTCGGGATCTTCTTCGACGGCCTCGACGCCGACGCCCCCGAGGCCGACCTGCTCCGCGTCGCCCCGGGCTACCCGGTCTTCCGCCTGACCTCCGCCGCCTCCTGACCTCCGCCACCTCCTGGCCGGCGACCCTCCGCGACAGCCCTCCCCGACAGCCCTCCCCGAGGGATCTCCCGGCCAGGCGCGCCGTCCCGCCGGCGCCCGCCGTCCCCTGGCCGCCGGCGCCACCCGCGAGACCGCCCCCGCCACGCCTCGGCGGGGCCCGTCACCATGCCCGGCCCCGCTCGGCCGCCCCCACCCCACTCACCTCCGCGAGGCCCACCCGCTCCCGCCGGCCCCGGCCCTCCACACGCCCTGGCGGATCCACCGCCAGTTGACGGCGCAGGCTACGACCGGGCCGCCGAGCATGGACAGCATCCACAGCCCCACACTGGCCGGCGAATAGACGTAGTACTGCCACTGGTCCGGCAACAGCAACGGGCAGAGGAGGAGAGCGACCAGTGCCACCCAGGTCGCGATCCAAGTGATCACCACGCGCGCCGCAACGTCCATACGTCCCCCGGTCCGAGCTCGTCACATCCCGACGGCGGTGGGAACTCCCCAAGGCTCAGCGCAGGAGATCTCTGCCGTCATATTTGAACGTGTTCAATATAGTGCCGGGCCGCCCTGAGCAAGGATCAGGGGCGTCGGTACGTGGGGCGACTGCTGATCACCGCCACTCGGCTCAAGTCGCGCCCACCCGCCCGGACAGGCCCGAAAACGCGCCTCCAGCGGGAAAACGGCTCGTCAGGCATCGAGGGCGACCCTCGCACCGCTCGCCAGTGGTCCAGACCTGACGGTGCACCAAGTCGCCAAGTGGTCCAGACCTATTGACGGGCCCCGCCACCCCTCCTACGATCCGGTCCGGCACAGCCCCACATGTCCCCACCTCACCCAGAGCCGGGCGTCACGCCCCCACACGCGTCGGACACGTCCACGGCGCTCGGCGGGAATTGGAGCACCACATGTTCCGTCGGAGGTCACGTACGTCACGCCCGTCGGGCGATGTCCACCCTCGTCCGGAGCCCGGCCGCGTCGAGGGCGGCCGGGCCGGGAGCGAACCGCTCCGAGCACCTCGTCCGCATCGGGCGGCCGTGGAGCGCGCACCGCAGGCGACCCGGGCCGGCCACGCCAAGGACGGACCGACCGTCCTGGTGCGCTCCCTCGCCGGGGTGAGCGCCGCCGCCGTCATCGGCACCGGCATCGCCGTGGTCGGCTCGGTCACGGCCGGAGCCGCCACCCCCAACCTGGTGGCCAACCCCGGTTTCGAGAGCGGGCTCTCAGGATGGAGCTGCTCCGGCGGATCCGGCACGGTCGTCAGCAGCCCGGTCCACTCCGGTGCCGCCGCGCTCCAGGCCACGCCGGTCGGCTCGGACAACGCCCAGTGCACCCAGACCATCAGCGTGCAGCCCAACTCCCCGTACACGCTGAGCGCCTACGTCCAGGGCAGCTACGTCTACCTGGGCGCCACCGGCACCGGCCTCACGGGGAACCCGTCCACCTGGACGCCGAGCAGTTCGTCGTACAGCCAGCTCAGCGTCAGCTTCACCACCGGAGCGAACACCACCTCGGTGACCGTCTACCTGCACGGCTGGTACGGGCAGCCCGCGTACGACGCGGACGACGTGTCGCTCACCGGGCCCGGCGGCAGCAGCCCCACGCCGACCACCCCGCCCCCGACCACCCCGCCGCCCACCACCGCACCGCCGACCACTCCGCCGCCCACCACTCCGCCCCCGCCGACCACCCCGCCGCCCACCACTCCCCCGCCGACCACCGCCCCGCCCACGACCCCGCCGCCGGGTGACACCTGCCCCACGAAGCCCCGACCGGCCGGCAAGGTGCTGCAGGGGTACTGGGAGAACTGGGACGGCGCCTCCAACGGCGTCCACCCCGGCATGGGCTGGGTCCCCGTCACGGACAGCCGGATCGCCGCGAACGGCTACAACGTCATCAACGCCGCCTTCCCGGTGATCCTCTCCGACGGCACCGTCCTGTGGCAGGACGGCATGGACACCAACGTCAAGGTCTCGACCCCCGCTGAGATGTGCCAGGCCAAGGCGGCCGGGGCGACGATCCTGATGTCGATCGGTGGTGCCGCCGCGGGCATCGACCTGAGCTCCAGCACCGTCGCCGACAAGTTCGTGGCGACCGTCGTCCCGATCCTCAAGAGGTACAACTTCGACGGGATCGACATCGACATCGAGACCGGCCTGTCGGGCAGCGGCAGCATCACCACGCTGTCCGCCTCGCAGGCCAACCTGGAGCGCATCATCGACGGCGTGCTGGCCCAGATGCCCGCGGGCTTCGGCCTGACGATGGCGCCCGAGACCGCGTACGTCACCGGTGGAAGCGTCACCTACGGGTCGATCTGGGGCGCCTACCTGCCGATCATCAAGAAGTACGCCGACAACGGCAGCCTCTGGTGGCTGAACATGCAGTACTACAACGGCAGCATGTACGGCTGCTCCGGCGACTCCTACCAGGCCGGTACCGTCCAGGGGTTCACCGCGCAGACCACCTGCCTGAACAACGGCCTGGTCATCCAGGGCACCACGATCAAGGTGCCGTACGACAAGCAGGTGCCCGGCCTGCCGGCCCAGTCCGGCGCGGGCGGTGGCTACATGGCGCCGAGCCTGGTCAGCCAGTCGTGGAACGCCTTCGGGGGCTCACTGAAGGGGCTCATGACCTGGTCGATCAACTGGGACGGCTCGAAGGGCTGGACCTTCGGCGACAACGTCAAGTCCCTCCAGGGACGTTGACGCCCAGCTGACCCCCGCCGCAACCAACCACCACGAACATGGCCGGGCCCCGGAGCACCCTCCACGCTCCGGGGCCCGGCCACGTCAGGACGTCAGGACGTCACCACGTCAGGACCCGCCGAACGCCCGGCGGTAGGCCAGCGGCGTGGTCCCCAGCCAGCGGCCGAAGTGGTGGCGCAGGGTGGCCGCGCTACCGAAGCCGACCCGCTCCGCCACCGCCTCCACGGGCGCGCTGGTCTCCTCCAGCAACCGCTGCGCGTACAGCACCCGTTGGCCGATCAGCCAGCGCAACGGCGTGGTGCCGGTCTCCTGTTGGAACCGCCGGGCGAAGGTACGCGGCGCCATGTGCGCCCGGGCGGCCAACTGCTCGACCGTCCAGTCCCGTTCCAGCTCCGCGCGCATCCAGTCGAGGATCGTGCCGAACGCGGCGCACTCTTCGGTGGGTAGCGGCCGGTTGACGTACTGCGCCTGCCCGCCCTCACGGTGCGGCGCCACCACCATCCGGCGGGCGATGCCGCGGGCCACCTCCACGCCCTGCAGCCGGCGGACCAGGTGCAGGCAGGCGTCGATCCCGGCGGCGGTGCCGGCCGAGGTGATGACCGGATCGTCGTCCACGTAGAGCACGTCCGGCTCGACCGTGGTCCGCGGGAACCGTGCGGCGAGCTCGGCCGTGTGGCGCCAGTGCGTGGTGCTGCGGCGGCCGTCCAGCAGTCCGGCCGCGCCGAGCAGGAAGCTGCCGCTGCAGATCGACAGCACCCGCGCCCCGCCGGCCACCGCAGCCACCAGCGCGTCGAGCAGCTCCGGCGGATGCTCCTCGCGCAGGCCGGTGGCCGCGGCGATGATCAGGTCGGCCTCGGCCAGCCGCTCCACGCCGTGCGGGACGTTCACCGAGAAGCCGGCGTGCGTGCGCAGCTCACCGGGCCGGTCGGAGGCGAGCGCGAAGTCGTAGACGGGCAGGCCCTCGGCGCTGCGGTCCAGGCCGAAGATCTCGCAGGCCACGCCCAGTTCGAACGGGTGCACCTCTTCCAGGACCACCGCGACCACGTTCTTCAGCATGCCGCCAGCCTACCGATGATGTGGCAGTAATTCGACGGAGATAGTCATTGCTGCCACTCGTGCGTCTGCCGACCGGTGCCGAGAGTGGAGGCATGACCTCCTCCTTGCTGGCAAGCACCATCGGCGTCCTCGGCGCGGTCGGCGGATTCGGCCTGCTCGGGCTGCTGCTCGGCCGGGACCTGGACCGCACCGGCCGGCACGGGCGCGACAACTGGCACCGCGGCGGCGGCTACCCGCACGACCCGGACCGTCCCGACCGCCTGCACGCGGCCACCCCCGTCACCGGCCACGCCGCCCCCGCCGCTCGCACCGCCCCCGTCCCCGCCCCTCGCGCGGACCGCCCGGGCCGCACGGACCGCACGGGCCGCACCAACCCCGCCGACCGCACCGCCCCCGTCGACCGCCTGCGCGGCACCCTCCCCGCCGCGTCCGACCTGCGCTTTGGCACACTGGCCCGATGGACATCCTCATCCGCCCCGCGGACGAACCCGACCTCGGTCCCGCGGGCGAGGTCACTGTCGAAGCCTTCGTAGGGGACGGCCACACCAGGCCCGACGCCGAGTACGTCCACCTGCTGCGCGACGCCCGGCGCCGGGCGGCCGAGGCCGAACTGCTGGTCGCGGTCGACCCGGCCGACCTCTCGCAGGGGCCGTCGGGCCGGGTGCTGGGCTGTGTGACCTTCGCGGTCGGCGGCACCGAGTGGGCCGACATCGCCACGCCCCAGGAGGGCGAGATCAGGATGCTGGCCGCCGCCGCCCAGGCCCGTGGCCGGGGCGTGGGCGAGGCCCTGGTGCGCGCCTGCGTGGCCCGCAGCCGCGAACTGGGCCTGACCGGCATGGCCTTCTCCACCCGCCCCGGCATGGCGGCCGCCCACCGGATCTACGAGCGGGTCGGCTTCAGCCGCGCCCCGGAACGCGACTGGCGCCCGCGCCCGGAGATCGAACTCTGGGTCTACAGCATGACCCTCTAGCCGCCGACGGCTCGACCCCGGTGGCTCGACCCGGCGGCTCGACCCGGCGGTTCAGCCCTTCGGCTTCGGCTTCGCCGGGGTGCGCTCCAGCAGGATCACCCGCAGGTTGGGCAGCCGCGTGGTGCTCACCGTGTGGAACTGCTTGAGCTCCTTGGCGACCTTGTCGTTCACCCCGCCGTAGGGCCGTCCGTCGTTGCTGCCCAGCAGCAGCCAGATGCGCTGGACCCCGGCCATGCAGGTGGCCGGCTGGTAGCACTCGATGGCCCCGAAGCTCTGCGCCTGCTGCGGGGTCCTCTCCAGCAGCGTGTCGTCGGGGGCGGGCTTGCCGCGCAGCTCGTACGCGATGGCGCGGCGGGTGGAGGTCCCGGGTTCGAAGATCATGCCGTCGCCGGGGTGCATCCCGGCGCTGATCACCTTGGCCGCGCCCCGGGTGTCCTGCTCCCAGGTGAGGTCGTCGCGCGTGGTCGCCTGGGCGGGCCAGGCGACCACCGCCGCCGCCACGAACGCGGCGGCCAGCGGCAGCGGTCCGACCAGCCAGCGCGGCGGGGTGCGCGAGGCGGTCAGGGGGGCGACCAGTCCGGGCAGCCGGCCCACGGCCGCGGCCACCAGCAGGGCCCAGCCCGGCACGGTGAAGAGCAGGTAGCGGTCCAGGAAGAGGTGCAGCCAGGAGGCGGTCAGCACGGTGACGACCACCGGGAAGACCACCCAGCAGGCGAGCAGGCCGATCGGCTGCCGCAGGGCCAGCAGGCCGAGCAGACCGAGCAGGCCCAGGACCAGCATCGACCAGCCGAGTGGCTCGGATCCGGCCAGCTTCAGCGGGAGTTCGCCCAGGTCGTGCCAGCTCTTGGTGTTCCAGGAGATCTGACCGCTCTGCCGCGCCCCCAGGACGACGACCGGGCTCAGCAGCACGGTCGCGCCCGCGGTGGCGATCGCCCAGCGGCGGGGCAGCGTCCAGGCCCAGCCGGAGCGCTCCTTGCGGGCGGTCGACAGGACGAGCAGCAGGTGCCCGGGCAGGATCGTCAGCGTCACCAGGTGGGTCAGGCCCATCGCGACGACGCTCAGGGCGTAACCGCTCCAGGTCAGCACGGTCGGGCCGGACCACCCGGGCAGCCGCAGGCCACCACGACGCGCGGCACCGGCCGCAGCCCCACCACCGGCGGCAGCAACCCCAGCCACACCAGCAGCCCCACCCGCACCCGCACCCGCACCCGCGAGCAGGGGCCGCTGCACGATCCGGGTCAGCACCAGCGTGCTGATCACGGCGGCGAGCACCGCGAAGGCGTACGGACGGGCTTCCTCGCCGTACCAGGTGATGCCCGGGCAGAGCGCGAACAGCAGGCCGGCGAGCACGCCCAGCCGGGGCGACAGCAGCCGGCGGCCGAGCAGCGCGACGCCGGCGGCGGCGGCCGTGGTCGCCAGCGCCGAGGGCATCCGCAGGGCGGCCTCGGAGTTGCCGAAGACCGCCGTCCACCCGTGCATCAGCACGTAGTAGGGCGCCAGCACCAGGTCCATGTGCGAGATGAGGTCGCCGAGCTGACCCCAGGTCAGGTTGGCGGCCCACCAGGTGGCGTGCTCGTCCCGCCACAGCTGCCGCTGCCCGATGCCGTAGCAGCAGAGCAGCAGAGCCAGCAGCGCCGGCCCGGCGGCGATCCCCGCCGTGGCCCGCCAGGCCGCCCGCCCCGCGGGCTCGATGACCGCCCCACCGGGCGGCTGCGACGGCTGCGGCTGCGGCTGCTGGTGCGGCTGGTGGAACATCGGCAGCTGCTGCACGGGAGCCTGGGGCACGGGAGGCTGGGGCACCGGAGCCTGCGACGGCCGGGGCGGCCACGGAGGCGACGCGTTGAACGCGTCCGTGGGGGTCGACATCTCTACTGCTTCACCCAAATCCGGTAATAGCCGGTACCGCCCACGGTGGTGAACGGCAGCCTGCCCAGGAGGCGGTAGTGCGGGCTCTGTGCGATGGCCGCCACGACCACCCGGTCGGTGTCCGGCGTGGCCACCCCGTCCAGGACGATCAGGTCGAACCACCCGTCCGCGATGGCCGTGCGGTAGCCGTCGTCCCCGGAGTGCAGCTTCCCGCCCTGGTCGAGGTAGCCGATACCGTAGGTGGAGGTCCACTGGTCCTGCCGGGTCTGCGCCCGCAGGTAGTAGGCCGGGACGTTGTCGGCCGAGGCCAGGTACCGGCCGTGGCTGTTGACGTGCTGCTTGAGCACGGCGACCATCTGCGTCGAGTTCGGCCAGGTGTCGAACCGCCAGACCGACTGCGACAGTCCCAGCGAGAGCATCACCACCCAGAGCAGGATCCCCAGTTGCGGGTGGCGGAAGTGCGACCCGACCAGGCGGGACATCCCGATGCCGGCCATCGGCGCGGCGAACAGCAGCCCGAACCCGATGTGCTTGTAGAGCGCGACCGAGGTGTGCAGGTGGATCTGGTAGGCCGGGGCCAGCAGCGCGGTGCCGACCAGCAGCAGCCCGAGCATCAACCGCCGCTTGCGGCCGGGGCCGGTCGCGGTGCGCACCAGCGGGGACTCGTTCATCCGGCCGCGCACGGTGTAGGCGATCAGGCCGCCCACGGCGGTGGCGAACATCAGTCCACCCCACTGGGCGGACTGGCGGATCAGGCTCAGCGCGGTCTCGGTGCCGTGCGCGCGGTCCGTGGTGGTGGCCTGCACGCCCTTGAGCACGTCGGTGAAGTGCAGCCCCGCCCAGAGCATCCCGCCCATGCCCAGCGCCAACAGGACACCGCGCAGCAGGGGTTGGCGCAGCCGGTTGCGACGGCCGGTCAGGAAGGCCAGCAGCACCAGCACCGGCAGGTAGAGCCCCGAGGCGTACTTCGCGCCGACGGCCAGCACCGCCACCGGCGCCGCCAGGAGCACGACGGCCGCGGGCGCCCGGTCGGTGCGGATCACGATCCAGGTGGCGACGGCGAGCAGCAGGACGGCCGGCGCGTCGTAGGTGGCGAAGAAGCCCAGGACGACGGTCGACTGGGTGACCGCGAACATCGCGGCGGCACCCAGCGCCACCCGCTCGTTGAACAGCCGGCGGGAGAAGGCGTAGAGCACCGAGGTGGCGCCGAGCATGCTGAGCAGGCTGAACAGGCGCACCCCGAGCATGCCGAAGTGGTTCTCCACGACCGCGGCGACGATGGGGTAGAGCACCGGGGAGCCGGAGAAGTAGCTGCTGTAGTCCTTCGGCAGCGCCGCACCGTGCAGCAGGTGGGCCAACTCCATGTGCCCGGCGTACATGTAGAGCGCTTCGTCCTGGAAGGCCGTGTTCGACAGCCGGACCGAGAGCGCGGCCTGCAGCGCCAGGATCAACAGCAGCAGCGCACGGCTGAGCCAGGCCCGGCGGCGGCCGGGGTCGATCGACCAGCTCGCCTCGGGCACCGGCGCCAGGGTGTAACCGGGCTGCTCGCCGCGCAGGCCCGGGCCCGCCGGCCTGGGAGGAGCCGGCCGAACGGGCGCCTGCCGGGCGGCAGCCCGCGCCGCAGCGCCCGCGGCGGCCTCCACCCGGGCCTCGGCCGGCCCACCCGGCAGACCGCCCGTCACCACGTCGTCGTCCGCCGGCTCGTTCACCACCCGGAACTCGTTCAACGGCTCCGGCTCGTTCGACGCCACCGGCCCGGCCAACGACCCGGCCTGGTACACCGACTCGGCCTCGGGCTCGGGCTCGAGCTCAAGCTCGGCCTCGGGCTCGGCCACCGCCGTGGCCTCCGGCGCCGCCGGCACGCTCGTCTTGGCGGCGAACCACGACCCGCCGGGGTCGGGTCGCCGGTGCAGGTCACTGTCCGCAGGGGAGGAGGTCATCAGGGATTTCTCACGTCGAAGCCGAACCGGCCGTCGGACACCGCCCGCTTGAAGGCGGCCGCGGACTGCGGGTCGCTGTCGATCCGCCAGTCCACTTCCTTGTTGTAGTCGAACCAGATGAAGCCCAGGCAGTCCGGGTGCTGCATGACCCCGGCGGCCAGGTTGGCGATGTCGGCCTGCTTGCGCGCGCCGGGTTCGGAGGCGGTCTCCGCGATCAGGAACGGCTTCGCGGTGAACTGCCGGATCTCCCGCAGGGTGGCCCCGTAGAGGCTCTCGAAGGTGCCGACCTCGAGGTGGGTGTAGTAGCCGATGATCCCCACCCAGTCGACGTAGGTGTCGCCGGGGAAGTACGGCTGCAGCTGGACGCCGGGCATCGGGTTGATGCTGTTGGGACTCCAGGCCCAGATCACGTCCGCCGCGCCGAGCTGCGCGAAGACGTCGTGGACGTGCCGGTAGGCCGCCACGAAGTCCTGCGCGGTGGCGTGCTTGGTGCCCCAGGCGTACCAGCCGCCGTTCATCTCGTGCGCGAAGCTCAGCGCCACCGGGACGTTGAGGTTGCGGATCGCCGCCGCGTAGCCCCGGATGTAGTCGTCGGACTTGCCCGCGGCGATGTCGGCGAGGCTGACGGTGAAGGGCTCCCAGGCCACGTACGGGACGGCGCCGGCGTTCCAGGCGTTGCGGGCGCCCTGGACGTCGAAGTTGTCGCCCCAGCCGGAGTAGAACTCGATCAGGTTCGGCGCCTTGCCGGCCTGGTCGGTGAAGTTCCTGATGGAGTCCATGGAGGCCGGTGCGGCGTCGGCCGAGACGCCGAGGAACTTGTGCGCGGGCTTCAGCAGGGGCCGCACGTCGTAGGGCAGCACGGCGGCGCCGCTCGCCTGAGGCGCCGCCCCCGGCGCGGTGCCCGCGGCCGCGCCCGCGGCGGGGCTGCTCGGATCCGCGGCGGGGCCGATGTCCTTCTCCCCGATCAACGACGAGCAGGCGGCCAGCGAGAGCGCCAGCCCCAGCGCGGCCAGCGCCCGGGCCGCCGGCCGCAGCGCACGCCCCGCCGGCCGCAGCACGCGACGGGCCGGCGCACCCCGCCCTCGGACGCCCTGGACCGGATCGGCCGTCGGCCGGCTCATGCGGCCACCTCCTGGGAGCGCGGCTGGATCAGGATCCGGCCGACCGTCACCGCGTAGAACAGGCCGGAGGAGAGGACCAGGGCGAAGTCCGGCGGGTGCAGGGTGAACATCCGCCAGACCGCGGCGACCACCCAGACCAGCGCGGAGCCGCCGCCCCACCCGATCATGCCGATCCAGAACCGCAGCTGCCGGTTGCGCCGTGCCCCGGTGGAGCCGGTGGGGCGCCAGCCCTGCGGCCGGCGGCGCAGCAGGTCCCAGATGGCGAAGAAGTGCGCCCAGCCGAACATCATCCGCGCCGCCCACGCCTCGAGGCGGTAGGGCGCCCGGTGCCACAGCGGGAAGATGACGGTGGCGTAGACGAGGCTGGGGATCACCAGGACCAGGTGCCGGATCTGCAGCAGGTCCGGGCGCCAGACCAGCAGCACGATCGGCAGCAGCGGCATCGCGAAGGTCAGCAGCGCGGTGTGGATGTAGTAGAGGAAGCCGGAGACGTAGCAGAGCCGGGTGGTGAAGGAGAGCTTCGCCTGCCAGAACTTGCGGCTGGTGAGCAGGCTCATCGAGCCCATGCACCAGCGGTACTGCTGGTTCTGGAAGGCCCCGGTGCTGTCGGGGCAGACGCCGGTGGACAGCGCGATCGGCACGTAGCGCAGGTCCCAGCCCAGGTTGCGCAGGTCGAAGCCGGTGTGCACGTCCTCCGAGTGGGCGATCAGCGTGGTGCCGCCGTTCTCCTCCAGCGCGGCCCGCCGGTAGACCGCGCAGCTGCCCACGCAGATGGCGCCGTCGTTGCGCTGGCGGGCGACCTGGACCGAGCGGTAGAAGAGCTCCTGGATCGCGCCGGCCCCGCGCTCGATCCAGTTCTGCGAGTCGAGCACCCGGAAGTACTGCGGCGACTGCACGATGCCGAGCTTGGCGTCGCGCTCCAGGTAGGGCAGGACCTCGTCCAGCAGGTCGTGCCGGGGCGCGAAGTCGGCGTCCAGGATCAGGATGTACCGGCCGTGCGAGAGGCCGAAGCCGTAGTGCAGGTTGCCGGCCTTCTTGAACCAGCCGCGGTCCGGGCGGGTGCCGTAGCGGAAGCCGAAGTCGGCCGCCATCGCCTCGACCTCCGGGCTCGCCGCGTCGTCCAGGACGAACGGCATGACCAGGCCCGGGTAGTGCTCGGCGAGCTTGCGGACGTAGGTCCAGGTGTTGTGCAGCGTCTCGAGCGGCTCACCGCAGACCGGCAGGAAGACGTCGACGTCCGGGTACTGCTCGGGGGCCCACTTGCGGACCAGCCGGCGGTGCTCCTTGAGGTCGAAGTTGGGGGTGAAGCTGTTGACCCGCAGCGAGACCAGGTAGTAGACGCAGGTGAAGAGCAGGAACGGCAGGCAGAGCCAGAACCAGACCGAGGCCTGGAAGAGTTCGACCTGACTGACCAGCAGGCAGCCGAAGCTGATCATCGAGCAGAGCGTCAGGATCCACTGGTGGCGGATCGTGTAGCTGTACTTCTCGCGCGCGGTCGGCGGTTCCGGCAACAGGTGCGTGGGGGCCGGTTCCAGCGCTTCGGTGCCGCGTCGCCGGCTGCCGGCGTTCCTGCGCCGACGGCCCGTCGCGTTGGTGGCAACACTCACGGCGGCGCTCCTCCTGACTGCCTGTCGCGGTGGCCCGAGGCGCGTCAGTAGATCTACTGTCCCCCGGGAGCTGCCGCATCTTATCTGACGATTACAAGGGCCTCGGCACAGGCCGTAACCGAACGAGGGCGGGTGGGGGCCCTGGGGCCCGCCACCCGCCCGGGGGGAGGTCGTGCGTGCGGTCAGCTGCCGGCGGCGGGCTGCTTGGCCCGCGCGAGCAGCTGCTGACGTGCGGCGTCGGCGAAGCTCGGGGCCGCGGCGGCCGCGTCCGGATCGGTCATCGCACCGCCCTGCTTGAGGGTGCCGGAGACCGTGAAGTAGCCGTAGCGGCCCACCGAGGCGTGCGTCTCGTCACAGCCGGAGGCGATGCAGAACAGCCCCACGCCGGGGCCGGAGAGCCCCTGGATCTGGCCGGTCCGCTTGGCCAGCGCGGCGTCCGCCGCGGCCTTGGTGTCGAAGACGGCCACGCCCACGGTCACCGCACTGTCGCCCGAGACGTAGGTGGCGCGCACCACCGAGCGGCAGACGTCGTCGCCCAGGGCCAGGCCCAGGCCGCCGGTGGTCGCCTTGGAGCAGGGCTTGGTGGTGCCGCTCGCCTTGCGGGTCCAGGTCTTGCCGTCGACCGAGCGCGTCTCGTCGGGGAAGAGCAGGGCCGGGTCGACCGGGGCCTTGTCGGTGGTGGCGTCCGAGATGAACGCCAGCGCGTCGGGGCCCGCCGGGGCCGGGGCACTGGCGGAGGTGGAGGGCAGGACCTTGCCGCCCTTGTCATGGTGATCGTTCATCAGCATGGCCGTCGTCACCACGCCACCCACCACCAGGACCGCGGCGACGGCCGCGCCGGCCCAGATCCGCCGGCGCCGGCGGGACTCGACCGCGTGCCGGTCCGCCAGCGCCGACCAGTCGGGCTGCTCGCCGCCGAGGTGCTCGCCGCCCGGCGACTGCTGGCCCGGCGTGGGCTGCGCCTGGTACGGCTGGGGCACCGGCGGGCCCGGGTGGATCGGGTACGGCTGAGGAGCCTGCGGATAGGCCGCGCCGGCCGGTCCGTAGGAGGCCGGCGGCGGCCCGAACCCACCCGCGGGCGGGCCCGGCGTGACGGGCGACCCGGGCGGCTCCCCCGGCCCCGGCTGCGCGGGCTGTGGCGTCCACTCGGCGGGTATGTCGGTTCCCTCGCTCATGAGGCGAGATCGTAGGCCATGGGCCGCAACCGGAGGCCATTCGGTAATCAATCCGTGGCCAAGGAAGGAGCCGACCCGTCCAGGTCCGTCACCTCTCCGACACGCCGCGCCACACTACATGTGGGGGTAAACGCGGGAGCCGCCACTAGATGTATGCTCACTCTCGCTGTCGACGCAGGGGAACCCGGTGCGAGTCCGGGACTGCCCCGCAGCGGTGAGCGGGCCTGCCCCACGGGCGCCCCGCGAGTCCGACTACCTGCTGACGGTGTGCCACACGGCTTCCCCGCAGACGCCTTGCAGCACAGCACCACCGTCCGGGCCTCGCGGGTGGGCCAGGGTGAGACGAAGCGCGCCGGGTTCGATGCGGCGTGCCGTTCTCCCCTGCCGCGCGCCGCTCCCGGATGCCCCAGTCCGTCGCCGTAGCCAGGAGAGAGCGCCTTGACCACCGCTGCCTCAGCCACCCTGCCCGCCCAGGGCTCCAGCACCGCCTCCGCCGTCCCCTCGGACCCTGGAGCGGCCCTGCTGCGGCTGTTGACGGACCTGAGCTGCGACCTCCCCCAGGCGGACCCCGGCCATGTCGCCGCCGCCGCGCTGCGCGGCCGCAACGCCGGCTCCGACTTCGCCGAGCTGCGCGCACTGGCCGTCGAGGCGTCCGCCTCGATGATCGCCGAGGACCCGCAGTACTCGAAGCTCGCCGCCCGCCTGCTGGCCCGCGAGATCACCGACGAGGCGGTCGGCCAGGGCGCGCTCTCCTTCTCCGCCTCGATCGCGGTGGGCCACGCCGAGGGCCTGATCGGCGACGGCACGGCCGACTTCGTCGCCCGGCACGCGGACGCGCTCGACGCGCTGATCGACCCGAGCGGCGACGACCGCTTCGAGTACTTCGGCCTGCGCACCGTGCAGTCCCGCTACCTGCTGCGCCACCCGATCACCCGCAAGGTGATCGAGACCCCGCAGCACTTCCTGCTCCGGGTCGCCAGCGGCCTGGCCGTCGGCGACGACGAGCAGTCGGTGCGCGAGGTGGCCGAGCTGTACGCGCTGATGAGCGCGCTCTCCTACCTGCCGTCCTCGCCGACCCTCTTCAACTCCGGCACCCGCCACCCGCAGATGTCCAGCTGCTACCTGCTGGACTCGCCGCTGGACAACCTGGACTCGATCTACTCGCGCTACGCGCAGATCGCCCGGCTCTCCAAGCACGCCGGCGGCATCGGCCTGTCCTACAGCCGGATCCGCTCGCGCGGCAGCCTGATCCGCGGCACCAACGGCAAGTCGAACGGCATCGTGCCGTTCCTGCGCACGCTGGACGCCTCGGTCGCCGCGGTCAACCAGGGCGGCCGGCGCAAGGGCGCGGCCTGCGTCTACCTGGAGACCTGGCACGCGGACATCGAGGAGTTCCTCGAGCTGCGCGACAGCACCGGCGAGGAGGCGCGGCGCACCCACAACCTCAACCTGGCGCACTGGATCCCGGACGAGTTCATGCGCCGGGTGAACGCGAACGCCGACTGGTCGCTCTTCTCCCCGGCCGACGTCCCCGAGCTGGTGGACCTGTGGGGCGCGGAGTTCGACGAGGCGTACCTGAAGGCCGAGGCCGCCGGCAAGGCGGTGCGCACCATCCCCGCGCAGACCCTGTACGCCCGGATGATGCGCACCCTGGCGCAGACCGGCAACGGCTGGATGACCTTCAAGGACGCCTCCAACCGGGCCGCCAACCAGACCGCGCTGCCCGGCCGCACCGTGCACTCCTCGAACCTCTGCACCGAGATCCTGGAGGTCACCGACGACTCCGAGACCGCGGTCTGCAACCTCGGCTCGATCAACCTCGGTGCCCACCTGGCCGACGGCGCCACCGCCGCCGACCTGCTGAACGCGATGGACTGGGCGCGCCTGGACAGCACCGTGCGCACCGCGGTGACGTTCCTGGACCGCGTGGTGGACATCAACTTCTACCCGACCCCCGAGGCCGGATCCTCCAACTCCCGCTGGCGCCCGGTGGGCCTGGGCGTGATGGGCCTGCAGGACGTCTTCTTCCAGCTCCGGCTGGACTTCGACTCCGCCGCGGCCAAGCAGCTCTCCACGCTGATCGCCGAGCGGATCATGCTCACCGCCTACGAGCGCTCCAGCGAGCTGGCCGAGCAGCTGGGCCGGCACCCCGCCTACGGCGAGACCCGCGCGGCCCAGGGCCAGCTGCACGTCGACCACTTCGCCACCGCCCCGCACTGGGCCGAGCGCTGGACGGCGCTGCGCGCGCGGATCGCCACCACCGGCCTGCGCAACTCGCTGCTGCTGGCGATCGCCCCGACCGCCACCATCGCCTCGATCAGCGGCGTCTACGAGTGCATCGAGCCGCAGGTCTCCAACCTCTTCAAGCGCGAGACCCTCTCCGGCGAGTTCCTCCAGGTCAACCCCTACCTGGTGCGGGAGTTGAAGGAGCTGGGCGTCTGGGACGCGCAGACCCGCGACGCCCTGCGGGACGCCAACGGCTCGGTGCAGGACTTCGGTTGGCTGCCCGCCGAGGTCCGCTCGCTCTACCGCACGGCCTGGGAGCTGCCGCAGCGCGCGCTGATCGACCTGGCCGCCGCCCGTCAGCCCTACATCGACCAGAGCCAGTCGCTGAACCTCTTCATGGCCGCGCCCACCATCGGCAAGCTCAGCTCGATGTACGCGTACGCCTGGAAGGTCGGCCTGAAGACCACGTACTACCTGCGCTCGCGCCCGGCCACCCGGATCGCCCAGGCCGCCGCCGGCGCCGCCCGCCCGGCGGTCAGCGTGCCCTCCCCCACCCTGTCGCCCGAGGAGCAGGCCGCCGCCCTCGCCTGCTCCCTGGAGAACCCCGAGTCCTGCGAGGCCTGCCAGTGAGCGCCGACACCAGCGCCGTGAACGACCAGAACGACACGAGCGACCAGAACGCCAAGAGCGACAAGATGCTGCTGGACCCGGGCTTCGAGTTGACGCTGCGTCCGATGCGCTACCCCTCGTTCTACGACCGCTACCGGGACGCGATCAAGAACACCTGGACCGTCGAGGAGGTGGACCTGCACTCCGACGTCGCCGACCTCGCCAAGCTCAGCGACGGCGAGCGGCACATGATCGGCCGGCTGGTCGCCTTCTTCGCCACCGGTGACTCGATCGTCTCCAACAACGTGGTGCTCAGCCTCTACAAGCACATCAACTCCCCCGAGGCGCGGCTCTACCTGTCCCGCCAGCTCTTCGAGGAGGCCGTGCACGTCCAGTTCTACCTGACGCTGCTCGACACCTACCTGCCCGACCCCGAGGACCGCAACGCGGCCTTCGCCGCGGTGGAGAACATCCCCTCCATCCACCAGAAGGCGCAGTTCTGCTTCACGTACATGAACGCGGTCGACCACCTGGACTCGCTGCGGTCCAAGGACGACCGGCGCGCGTTCCTGCTGAACCTGATCTGCTTCGCGGCCTGCGTCGAGGGCCTGTTCTTCTACGGCGCCTTCGCCTACGTCTACTGGTTCCGCAGCCGCGGCCTGCTGCACGGCCTGGCGACCGGCACCAACTGGGTCTTCCGCGACGAGTCGATGCACATGGACTTCGCCTTCTCGGTGGTGGACACCGTCCGCGAGGAGGAGCCCGACCTCTTCGACGAGACGATGGCCCAGCAGGTCACCGCGATGCTGGAGGAGGCCGTCGAGGCCGAGCTCCAGTTCGCCCAGGACCTCTGCGGTGAGGGCCTGCCCGGGATGAACACCGCCTCCATGCGCGAGTACCTCCAGGCCGTCGCCGACCAGCGCCTGGCCCGGCTGGGGATGCCGATCCGCTACGGCTCGACCAACCCGTTCGGCTTCATGGAGCTGCAGAACGTCCAGGAGCTGACCAACTTCTTCGAGCGCCGGGTCTCCGCGTACCAGGTCGCCGTCGAGGGCTCGGTCGCCTTCGACGACGACTTCTAGCCGGCGCGCCCCGGACGCCGCGCTTCCGGACAGCGCGCTTCCGGACCCCGCACGACGAAGGGCCCGTCCCGCCGAGCTGATCGGCGGGACGGGCCCTTCGTCGTGCCGCCGGGCCACCGCCCGGCGGGCGGTCAGTCGTTGGCGACCGTCGCGTAGCTCGCGGTGCCCTCGGCCATCTGCCGCAGCGCGTCCTTGCGGTCGCGCTTGGAGAGCCGGTCGATGTAGAGGTAGCCGTTCAGGTGGTCGGTCTCGTGCTGCAGGCAGCGGGCGAAGAAGCCGGTGCCCTCGACCCGGACGGGGTTGCCGTCCTTGTCCTGGCCGGTCACCGCCGCGAAGTCGGGGCGGGCGAGCTCGGCGTAGGCGGTGGGCACCGAGAGGCAGCCCTCGTTGCCGTCGTCCAGCGTGCGGCGCTCGACCGGGAGGTCCTCCAGCACCGGGTTGACGATGTGCCCGATGTGCCGGACGTTGTCGTCGTCCGGGCAGTCGTAGACGAACACCTTGGCGTCCACGCCGATCTGGTTGGCCGCCAGGCCCACGCCGGCCGCCGCGTACATCGAGACGAACATGTCGTCGATCAGCGCGGACAGGTCGGCGTCGAAGGCCGTGACGGTCCGGCACTCGCGGTGCAGGACCGGGTTGCCGACCACCGTGATGGGACGCGCGGTGCCCTTGGAGAGGTCGGGCTCCTCCCCGACCACCTTCACCGGCGCCGACGCGGCGGCCTCGTGATCGTGGTCGTGGTCGTGCGCGTGATCGTGGTCGTGCGTGTGGTCGTGCTGCTCCGCCATCGCTGCTTCCGCTTCTGTGGGCCTGCCGAGGATCCTCCCCAGCCTAGTGCGCCGCTCAGCAGACCTCTTCCACATCCCGGTACGCCCGGGTGGTGGGCGAGGCCGCGACCCAGCGGTCGAGCAGCAGGCGGACCAGTCCGGCGGGGGCGGCGATGCCGCACTCGCGCTCGGTCAGCCAGGCCGTGCCGCCGCTGCCCTGGCTCAGGTGGCTCAGGTGGCCGGGGTGCGCGGCGTCGCCGTCGTCGTGCGGGTCGTGGTGCGCGGTGCGGCCGTCGTCGGTGACCATCCGGCTCTCCGAGCAGGCCCGGCAGAGCAGTCGCACCGAGGAGGTCCAGTCCTCGGCGGCGTAGCCCGCCTCGGCGACCAGCCGCTCCAGCGCGTCACGGTCCGCCTCGGTGGCGGCCTGCAGCAGGACCACGTAGGTCGGCACCGGCGAGGGTGCCCAGAGCTCGATCTCGTCGAAGACCGGGAACGCGGCGCCGCCGGCCACCCGCTCGCCGTGCGGGGCGCCGTCGTGCAGCACCACCTCGCCCCAGCGCCGGCCCGAGGAGGGCAGCGGGATGGAGAGCACCTCGACCCGCGCCGGGTCCAGCCGGCGGCCCCAGACCACCTCCGACTCGCCCTCCGGGGAGAGCCGCACCGGGGTGGTGCCCAGGTCCAGGCGGACCGGCGCGTCCGGCGCGGTGCCCGGGCCGCCGGGCAGCCGCAGCCCGTACGCCTGCCAGGACCGGCGGGCCAGCGGCCAGTCCTGCAGGGCGGTGGCGGTGATGCCCAGGTTCCACCAGTCGGGCGCCCCGTGGTCGCGGTCCAGCAGCGCGACCGCGCGCAGCCCGGCCACCCGGGCCTGCTCCCAGTCGCGGCGGAACTTGTGCAGCAGGGCCAGGTTGAACCAGGAGTCGGAGAGCCACGGCTCCAGGTCGGCGGCCATCACCAGCAGCGCTCCGGCGTCCTCGTACCGCCCGTTGCCGATCAGCGTGAAGGCCCGGTCGGTCGTCTGCCGCCAGGTGGCGGACGGCCGGTGCCGTGCCCGGTGGAAGATCTTCACGTTGCCCTGCCGCCTGTCCGCTCGGTCTGCTGAACTCCTGGTGGGGAGCCGGCCCGCCGCTGGCGTCTCGCCAGTCGGCTCGGCCCACGTCCCATGGGGTCGCCCCCGACCGGAGGCCGGGGGAGGTTCCTGCCGCCCGACGCCGTTGCTGCCGGCCGGGTCGGGCGAAGCCGCCGGGGCCGGGGGCCCAACGGCCCCGGATCGGGTGTTCCACGCTACGACCGCATCCAACCACGGCTGCGGCAGGGTGCGCTCCCCGCACGGTCCGGCGGGCGCCTCACCGTTCTCATCCAGTCTCGGCCCGCGCGACCGTGCACGGCACCTTGCCGGCCGCCACCACCCGCTCCAGCGCCGCCAGCACCCGCGGGTCGTAGCCGCCACCGCCGAGCGTCCACCGGCTGTCCGGCGCCAGTGCGGCCGGGCCGCCGAGGTCGTCGTGCGCGTTGGCCACCCGGATGATCCGGGCGGCCAGCGGCAGCGTGCGGTCGGCGCGGCCGTCCGGGCCCAGCAGCGGATCGGCCAGCCGGGCCACCTGCTCGGCCACCGGCTCCGGCACCCCGGTGTGCCGGATCACCTCGCTGCTCAGCCGGGCGATCCGCTGCTGCTCGCCGTCGGGCAGGGTCGCGGTGGCGCCGGCCGGGACGGGTTCGACCAGCGAGAGCTGGCCGATGTCGTGCATCAGCGCCGCGTACTCCAGCAGAGCGAGGTCACGGGTGCCCAACCCCAGCTCGCGTCCCAGCGCGCACGCCGTGTCCGCGACCCTGCGCGCGTGGCCCGGCGCGGTGTAGCCGGCCACCTCGGTGGCCCGGGCCAGCGTGGCGATGGTCTGCCCGTAGGTGGCCCGCACGGCCGCCGCACGGCCGAAGGAGGCCTGCGCGAGCAGCAGCGGCAGGCAGAAGACCGGCAGCGCCCACAGGCCCACCTCGCCCGCCGCCAGGCTGACCAGCATGCCGGTGGCCGCGATCGCCGAGCCGATCCCCGGCAGCGCGCGCAGCTCCTCCTCCAGCGCGCAGCCGAACCGGCGGCCGGTGTGGCGCTGGCAGGCGGCGAGCACCGCGTCGCAGAGCCCGGCCAGCGCGGCGACCGCCACCAGGAAGACCCCGTAGGCGGGCCCGGCCAGCGGCAGCCGGTCCAGCACGCCGCTGTTGTAGAGCGGTTGGAAGAGCGTGGCGGCGAAGCCCACCGCGAGCAGCCGGCGCGCGGCCTCGTCGCCGTGCGGCTCCAGCGCGGGCAGGCGCCCCGGCGCCCAGCGCGCCGGAGCGCCCGAGGTCGAGCAGGACGTCGTAGCCCTGGGGTTCGAGCGCGTGCAGGGTCTCGATCAACGGCTCCCAGGTGTAGGCGAGGCCGACCGCCTGGGCGGGGTCGGTGAGTCCGGGCAGCAGCAGTCGCTCGCCCTCGCCCTCGGGCGAGATGTCGACCAACTGGTCCCACAGGCTCTGCGCGAGCAGGCCGCGCCGGTCCGCGACGGCCAGGTTGCGCAGCCCGTAGACCGCCTCGACCCGGCCTTCGAGCGCACCGGCCAGCACCGCGCCGCCGTCGGGGTCGCACTCGACCAGCAGCGCCTTGCGGCCCGGGGCGAGCGGCCAGGAGAGCAGCAGGGCCAGCGCCGAGGTGGTGGCTCCCGGGGCGCCGGGACCACCGGTGACCGCGATCACGGCCATCAGGCACCTCCGGAGGGGTGCGTGCCGGACGCCGCCGACGAGGGTACCCCGGACGCCCCGGCACCGGCCCCCGGCGAGGGCGCCCCCGAGGCCCCCGCTGCTCCCGAAGCCCCCGGCGACGGCGTGGCCGGCGAACCGTCCGCCGCCGCACCGGCCTTCGGCGCCGTGATCACCTGGTACTTCCCGTCCGCCGCCCACAGGGCCAGCACCGCCGCGTCGCTCTGCGGCACCGCCACGTTGATCACCTGGCCGCCGTCCCCCTCGGCCCGGCCGAGCCTGGAGACGATCGCGTTCATCACCACCGGCCCGTGTCCGCCGGCGGCCGTCGGGTCGCCGCCGACCTGCACGATGACGATCTTCTGCCCCACCTGAACGCCTTCGGCGGGCAGTTGGTTGCGGCGCACGGGCAGCCCGACCTCCTGCTGCCCGGGCTGCACCACCAGGGCCCGGGTCAGGTCGGCGACCAGCAGCAGCGCGCCGCGGTGCAGGTCCGTGGTGGCGCGCTGCCCGACCGCCAGGTCGTGGTCGGCGGCGTTCACCGGCGCGAGCGCCGGGTCGCCGGCGATCCGCGCCACCACCAGGTCCTGGGCGGTCAGCGTCTGCCCGTACGGAACGTCACGGGCCAGCGCCAGCACCTCGATCCGCTGTCCGGTGCTGTTGTAGAGGATCGCCCCGCCCAGCCCGCCGGCGGCGATCAGCGCGGCCGCCATGGCGATCACGGCCGGCCGCCGCCGGCGGGCGCGCAGCGAGCGCGAGGGTGCCACCGGAACCGGACGGCCCCCCGCGCGGGCCGCCACGCCGGCGGTGTCGGTGGCCGACTGGTCCAGACCGTACCCGGTGGCGGGCGCGGTCGAGCCGAGAGCGGGAGACGGGAAGGTGCGGTTCTCCATCGGACGTCGGCCTTCCTGTCGTGCGTCTGCGATTGCGGTTTACCGGAGCGGGGCGTGCACGGTGGCTGGAGGAGGTACCCAGCCAGCTTCTCGGGCAGGTCAGTTGAGGACTTGCAGCTCACTCACCTGGAGGCCCAGCGGTGCGCTGGAGACCTGCAGCGAGAGGTCCGGCCAGGGCGGCGTGGCGGCCGTCGGGTTGTTCAGGTCGACCGTGTGGATCTTCCAGTACTGCGTGACGGTCAGGAAGTAGCCGTCGGTCGCCGCCGCGGTCCCCGAGGCCGAGGCCGACGGGGTGGGCGTGGACGGCGCGGGCGAACCACTCACCGGCGGCGAGGCCTTGCCGAAGACCGCGGTGCACGCGCCGGGCGGCACGGTGGTCCCCAGCTTGGGGTCGTAGGGCAGACCGGCGCCCCCGTTGCCGGTGCAGGTCAGGGTGGCCTCCTTGCCGTCCACCTGGTACCCGAGGTCCCAGACGACGCTCTGCAGGGTGGCCGTGGCACTCACCGAGACGGGGAAGAGGTCGACCCGCTGGGTCTGCGGACCCACCGTCTGGGCCTTGGTGGCCTCCGAGGTCTCGTACCAGAACCAGACCGGCACCCCGACCAGGGCCTTGTCGGCCGGCGCGCTGTGCGGGAGCGGGCGGGCGAACTGGAGCTTCCTGATGGCCATCTGCGCCACCTCGGCGGGGGTCGGCGGCGGTGCGCCGACGCTCGGGTCCTTGGCCAGCCAGATGTCCGTGGTCGTGGTGGTCGCCGCGTTGTAGCAGACCTGCAGGTAGATCGCGCCGATCCCGTACTGGTGTCCCTGCCAGGACGGATCGCCGGCGCTCGGCTGCGGGTTGAGCTGGTTGTAGTAGCAGCCGTCGGCGGTGTTGAACCAGCCAAGGTCGCCGTCGTAGCAGGGGTAGTCGACGCCCTGCCAGGTGCAGACCGTGGTCCCCCCGCCGCCCGAGCCGCCGGAACCGCCGGTGGTGCCCGGCGAACCGGTCGATCCGGGCGTGGTGACCACGATGCAGACCGCCAGCACCACGCACGGATTCACCCCCCCGCCGGGTCCGGCCGCCTCGGCGGGTGCCGCCGAGCCCGCCAGCGGTACCGCGGAGCCCGCCAGCAGTGCCAGTAACAGCAGGAGTTGACCAGGGAGACGCCGCAATTTCCTCAACATGTCCGACCCGTCTCACGGTTGAACTCGAACACCATCCAGGTGCTGCCGATGGTCCGCAGCACGACCGTCGCCGGATAGCGCGTCAGGCGCTGCGGCGCATCCTTGAGCGATCCGTCGGCGGCCGCCTGGTGCCAGCCGCTGACGTCCACGCAGTCCGCGATCACCGCGCTCTGCGGACTTCCGTTCACGTCGATCCGCTGCAGCACCGGCGCGGTGACCGGCTGTCCGGTCATCACCAACTTCGCCTGGTGCAGGGCGTGCAGGCTCACCAGGATCTGGCCCAGTGCCGTGCCGCTGGAGTAGAGCCGTACCTGGGCGCCGTTCGGGTCGCTGCCGTCGTAGGCCCGCACCTGGGCCGCCCACCAGTCCTGGTAGGCCCGCAGCACCACCCGGCCCTCGGCCTGCTGAGGTCCGCTGGTCGGCGCGCTGCCGGCGCCGCCGGCCCCCGAAGCCCCCGTGCCCCCCGAACCGCCCGTCCCCGGACCGGTCGAGCCGCCGTCCCCCCCGCCGATCGAACCGGGTGACGCAAGCGGTCCCCCACCCGCCGCGTCACCCGCGCCCGGTGCGGAAGTGGCGAGCCGGGCGGAGGCGCCGGCCGATCCGTCCGCGCAACCGGCCGACAAAAGAGTGAGCAGAACCGCCGCACCGAGCCCGACCGCCCTTGGGCGTAACAAAGCCTTGTTCCGGCGCATAGCCCCACCTTGCCGCTGACTGCCCGACAACTGGCCGAAGTTGGCAGAAAACACCTGCCAGTGCTGTCCTGTGGCGTGGGCACCGATTCTTCGCCAACCCACCCGTGGACGGCAACACCTTGGGCCCCTGACCTTACGCGGAAGGCGGATCCGTTGGGGCGTTTTCGCGCCACAGAACGGCCAACAGTTCCTCCGATACCGACAATCCGGCCAACGCACCACGAACGGCGGCCCGATTGCGCATCAACAACCGGCCACCCGAAGGAGGGACGAGCAGTCGCGCCTCGATCCCCGAGGCGAGTTCACCCCAGGCGAGCTCGGCCGCGACGGCCGGCTGCAGCTCGGCCGGTGCGACCGCGGCCGGCGCACCGGGCACCCCGCGCCGCAGCACCCGGTCCAGCGCCCAGCTGAACGACCCCTCCGCGCCCGGCAGTACGGCGGTGCGCCCGCGCCGCCCGCCCGGGTAGGGGCCGACCCGGCCCCAGAGCGGCACCCGGGAGTGCGCCAGCAGTTCGGCCACGCCCTGCTCGCCGTCCAGCCCGCCGATCGCCGCCCAGGTGTCCGGAGCGGCGACGGCGTCCACCAGCAGCAGGCCCTCCTCCTGGGCACCGTGCACCATGGTGCTGACCACCCAGTCCCAGGCCAGCCCGCGCCGGTAGGCGTTGTCGGGGGTGCTGCCGGCCGTCACCAGGGCCAGCCGCCGGGCGCGCGGGTCGCAGACCAGTTGACCCAGCAGGCAGACCACCAGCCAGCGGCCCTCCTGCCGGGCCGCCTCGCGCAGCGCGGTGAGCATCGTGTTGGCGTCCGCGTCGGGGGGCACCACGGTGACCCGGCTGCCCCGGTTGCCGGTGTCGAAACAGACGCCGGGCAGCGCCTCGGCGAGCACGGCGGCGCCGTGCGCGGCCTGCGCCGAGCCGCCATAGCTGCGGTCCGGACCGCCGTCCGCACCGATCACCACCAGTTCGACCCCACCGGTCATTGCCGTACCCCTCGTCGCCGTGCCCGTTGCCGTGCCCATCCGCCCCACCCGCCGTACCCGGCCGGCCGGCCGTTCGCCGCCCGCCCCACCGACGGCCCGACCGCCCGTCCGACCGCTCGCCGTCCACTGCGGGCGCTCGCCCGTCGCGGCGCCACTCTGCCGTACCCGGGCGCGGCAAGTACGGCCAATGCGACAGATCGTCCCCGATCGGGTGTCACCCGTCGCCCGGCCGGCCCGGCACCGACCAGGGACGATCCGGCCGTCGCGGGAGCGATCGGCCCGCCCGCTCCGGGACCATGGGCCCTACTGCTCGCGCCCCGGCGCGCGCACCATCGGGATATGGACCGTGTCGACCGTATCGAGGATCTGGGCGAGGCCGAATCCCTGCGGCTGCTCAGCACCGTGCCCATCGGGCGCGTGGTGTACACCGAGCACGCCCTGCTGCGGGTGCTGCCGGCGGCCTTCGAGGTCGGCGCGGACGGCCGGCTGGTGCTCGCCCTGCTCCCGGTCGACAACCTCGCGCGGGCGCTGGACGGCACGGTGGCCGCCTTCCAGGCCGACCGGCTGGAGGAGTCGAGCCGCTCGGGCTGGAGCGTGGTGGTGCACGGCAGGGCGGCGCTGGTGCGCGACCCGGCGGCCCACGCCGCGCTGCTGCACGCGGGCCCGCGACTGTGGACGATCGAACGCGAGCCGATGTTCGTGCGGCTCGCCGTCGAGCTGGTCACCGGGCGCCGCCTGCTGCCACCGCTGCCCGCGGTGGCGGCTCCGGCGTGCCCGCACCCCGGCGTCAGGTGACCGGCGGGTAGGACTACGCTCCCCGGGACGGGCGCGCGCCCCCGGGGCACGCGTCGTGCCCGGCCGTCCGCCCGTCCCCGAGCCCCATCGGACCTCAGGAGCGCAAGCATGACGACCTTCGCCACCCTCGACGAGCTGACCGCGGCGGTCGGCACCGAGCTGGGCAGCAGCGCGTGGCACACGGTGACCCAGGAGCAGGTCAACCTGTTCGCCGAGGCCACCGGCGACCACCAGTGGATCCACGTCGACCCGGAGCGGGCGAAGACCGGTCCGTTCGGCGGACCCATCGCGCACGGCTACCTGACGCTCTCGCTCGTCCCGCTGCTGGCCAAGGAGTGCTACGGCGTGGGCGGCATCCGGATGGCCGTCAACTACGGCTCGGACAAGGTCCGCTTCCCCGCCCCGCTGCCGGTCGGCACGCCGGTGCGGGCCACCGCCCAGTTGCTCAGCATGGATCAGGTGCCGGGCGGGGCGCAGGCCGTGGTCCGCTTCACCATCGCCAGCGAGGGCAGCCCCAAGCCGCACTGCGTCGCCGAGACGATCACCCGTTTCTACGTCTGACGCCGCGTCGGCGGTGCCGCCGAACGGCGGGCCCGGGGGTGATCCGCCGCGCCCCCCGGAGAGTGGACCGGTAGTCTCCCGATGAGATGTTGATCGTACTTACCTAGCGAGCGCCCGACGCGGCGTCCGGCCCGCCCGCCCGGCCGGCGTCCCGTCGGCACCCCGCTTCCAGGAGGTGCCGTGTCCGGCTCCGTCGCCAGCTCATCCCCGGCCGCCCGGTTGCGCGAGCTCTCGCTCGCCGGCTGGCGGCGGCTCCGGACGGACGCCTTCGGCGCCGAGCCCGCCGGCGCGCGGCTGGAACGCATCCGCCGCAGCCCGAACTTCGTGGACGGCGCGTTCCGCAACCCGGTACCGACCCGCCGCCTGGTCTACGAACGCTCCCCGCTGGAGATCACCCGGGCCCAGCTGACCGGCGACCGGACCCGCCGGATGCCGGCCGGGCCCATCCCGGTGCACCCCCTGAAGTCCGCCGAGCTCGCCGAGGCCCCCCGCTCCGGGCTGCGGCTGAGCTGGCTGGGGCACGCCACCGTGCTGGCCGAGCTGGACGGCCGCCGGGTGCTCTTCGACCCGGTCTGGGGCGAGCGCTGCTCGCCGTTCCCGGGCATCGGCCCCAAGCGGCTGCACCCGATGCCGATCCGGCTGGCCGACCTGGGCCCGGTGGACGTCGTGGTGATCTCCCACGACCACTACGACCACCTGGACATGACCACCATCCGCGCGCTGATCGGCACCGGGGCGCACTTCGCCGCGCCGCTGGGGGTCGGCGCGCACCTGGAGCACTGGGGCGTACCGGCCGCCAGGATCACCGAGCTGGACTGGTGGGAGTCGGCCGAGGTGACCGGTCTGACGCTGACCGCCACCCCGGCCCGGCACTACTGCAGCCGCGGACCGCGCACCAACCCGCACCTGCTCTGGGCCTCCTGGGCGGTGGCCGGGCCCGAGCACCGGCTCTTCCACAGCGGCGACACCGGGTACTTCCCCGGCTTCGCCGAGATCGGCGCCCGGCTGGGGCCCTTCGACGCCACGATGGTCCAGATCGGCGCCTACAGCGACTTCTGGCCCGAGGTCCACATGACGCCCGAGGAGGGTGTGCGGGCGCACCTGGACGTGCGGGGCGCGGTGCTGCTGCCGATCCACTGGGGCACCTTCAACCTGGCGCCGCACCCGTGGGAGGAGCCCGCCGAGCGGACCGTGACGGCCGCTCAGGCGCTGGGCGCGGTGGTGGCCGTGCCGCCGCCCGGGGTGCTCTTCGAGCCGGCCGAGCAGCCGGCGCTGCGGCCGTGGTGGCGCCCGCTGGCCGCCGTGCCCGCCGGCACGGCACCGCAGAGCGTGCCCGACCTGGTCACCGCCGGCCTCGCCGATCCCGACCGGGCCCCCGCGCCCGCGGCGGTCGACGGGTCCCGGGCGGTCGAGGCCGTCGAGGCGGAGGCCCACGGCGACGAGGTGCCCGCCTGAGACCACCCGCCCGGCCGAGGTCGAGCAGCGGTTGCCCGCTCGGCCCGGCGGACGCGGCGGGCGGCACGGCCGGCACGGGTCCCTGTCACGCTGCGGCGCGGCGGGCCGCCGACCCGGGATCTGCGACGATGACCCGGTGACAGAGCACCGGCTGACAGACGACCGGCCGATCGACGCCCCACCGGCCCAGGACCCGCCGAGCGAGGGCTCCTTCGCGGAGCTGCTGCGGATCGAGCGGCTGGAGTCCAACGTCTTCCTGGGCCGGTGCCACGCCGGCGCGCCGCTGCGCGCCTTCGGCGGCCAGGTGGCCGCGCAGGCCCTGACCGCCGCCGGCCGCACCCTGGCCGGCTCGCGCCACGTCCACTCGCTGCACGGCTACTTCCTGCTCCCGGGCGACCCGGCCCGCCCGATCCGCTACGAGGTGGAGCGGATCCGCGACGGCCACTCCTACGCGACCCGGCGGGTGACGGCCGTCCAGCGCGGCGAGGCGATCTTCGTGCTCTCCGCCTCGTTCAAGAACCCCGAGCCGAACCCCGCGCGGTCCACCGACCGCCGGCGCGCCATGCCACCGGTGCCCGGGCCCGAGGAGCTGCCCGATCCGTTCCCGATCTGGGCCGCCGCCGACCCCGAGGACTTCGGGCGGGCGGCCGGCTTCCAGTCGCTGGACATCCGGTTCGTGCCGCCGGACACCCCCGGCCTGCCGCCCGAGGCCCCCGGCGTGCCGCAGCAGTTCGTCTGGCTGCGCTCCGGCTCGCCGCTGCCGGACGACGACCCGCTGGTGCAGGTCTGCGCGCTGACCTACCTCTCCGACCTGACGCTGGCCTCCACCACCGCCCTGCACCTGCAGCCGCACCGCTTCCAGCGCAGCGAGCCCTCCCGGGTCGTGCTGGCCTCGCTGGACCACGCGATGTGGTTCCACCGCCCGTTCCGGGCCGACCGGTGGCTGCTCTTCGCCCAGCGCAGCCCGTCCGCCTCGGACGGCCGGGGCCTGGCGCTGGGCGAGTTCTACGACCGCGACGGCGTGCTGGTCGCCTCGGCCGTGCAGGAGACCCTGCTGCGCGAGCGCCGCAGGCCTGCCCCGCGCTGACCCGCCGCGGTTCCCGACCCGGCCCTGCTGGCGCTCTGCGTCTCGCTGGTCAAGGAGCTGCGCGGGGATCCGGCCGCGACGCCCTCCCGCTTCCGTCCGGCGCACGGGATGCGCGACGCGGTGCAGGTCGCGGCCGGCGAGGGGACGGCCGGTCCGGACGGGGACGACCCTCGCCCGTCCGGGTGAATTCGCGCCACCCCTCGGCGTGCCCCCGGGCCGCTCAACTCCCGTGCCGCGGCGCGGACTCCCGGGCAGACGAGCGGACGTCACCCCTCGTGTTCCGCCGATCACGCGGGGTCCGTTCCGTGGCAAGCTGGCAGACGCCCATCCGCACGGGCACGGCGCGCACGGCGCCGGGCGCGGCGCCTGCGCCCCGGTGCCCGCCGCGCTGCGGGCGCG
>NZ_BAAALF010000026.1:0-60202 GCF_039528135.1 Kitasatospora nipponensis
GCCAGGGCCGTTGCGTCCAGGGCGGCGTTGAGGGTGACGGTGAGCAGCCGAGACGTGTTCGTGCGCATGAGTCCCCCGATGCGTGGGGTGGATGGGTGGGGGTGGGGCGGGGTTTCGTGACGGTGGGTGGGGGTGGGGCCGGTGGAGACCGGTGGGGGTTCGGTGGACGGGGCGGTCGGGGTCCGTGCACCTCTGGTGGTCCACCGGCAGGCGTGTTACCAACTGGTAAGTAACGTCCCGGAAAACATGATGGCGGCGGTCCGGCGCGGTGTCCCCGGTCCGCACCACAGAGATTCGCGAGGTGGATTGTGACCGCGTCCAACGCGGCCGAACGCGACCCGGCACCGCGGCTCGGCGGCATCCCCGTCCACGAACGGCTCAGGACCGCCGCGGCGTCGCTGGCACCCGCGGTGATGGCCCGTCTCGTCGCGGCGCTGCCCGCCTACGAGGCGCTCCCCTCCGAACAGCTGCGCGGCGAGATCACCCGGGAGGTGGACCGCGGCATCCGGGCCTTCACCGTGGTGCTGCGCACCGGCGAGCCGCCCGACGCGAACGAACTGGCCAGGATCAGCGAGTCCTCGGCCCGGCGCGCGGACGAGGGCGTCCCGCTGGAGGCCGTCGTGGGGGCCTACCACTTCGGCGCGCAGGAGTGCGCGGCCCGGGTCCTCGCGGCGGCCACGCCCGGTGACCTGCCCGACGTCCTGCTGGTGCAGAACCGGCTGCTCGAGTACCTCCGACTGGTGAGCTGCGCGGTCGCGGCCGGGTACGTCCAGGAGCGGCAGGCGGCGCTGGGCGACGAGCAGGTCGCCCGGCAGTCCCTGCTGTCGCGGCTGCTGGAGGGCGGCGACCCGCAGGCCGCGGTCGACCGCGCCGGCCGGCCGCTGCCGCCCTGCTACCTGGTCCTGGGCATCACGATGGGACCGCACCCCGACGAGCTGGCGCCCGGGGTGAACCACGCCGTCGCCGCCCGCCGCAAACTCCGCCGGCTGCGCAACGAGCTGCAGCGCCAGACCGCGGGCGTCCCGCTGTCCGCGCTCTCCGGGACCGGCGGGCTGGTGCTGATCCCCGCCGACACGCCGCCGGCCGACCTCGCCGCCGTGGCCCGCGAGCGGCTCTCCCCCCTGGTCGACCACCTCACCCGGATGTGCGGCGCCGACCTGCTGGTGGCGGGGGGCGCCCCCGCGCCCGGCGGCGCGGGCCGGCGGGCTGGGCGGCGAGCACGGACCAGAAGCCGACCCGGCGGCGGGTCGACTCGGCGACCTCGCACACCCGGTCGCCCGCGGGGCCGCTCCGGGGGGGGGGGGGGGGGGCGGGGGGGGGGGGGGGGGGGCCCCCGCCGCCGCGCCGCAGGGGGTCGCCGACGCCGCCCGGCTGGTGGGCGAACTGCGGGAGGTGGCGCGCTCCGCCGGCCGCGGCCCCGGACTGTACCTCCTCGACGACGTCCTGCTGGAGTACCAGCTCAGCCGCCCGAGTCCGGCCAGGGACCGGCTCGCCGCCCTGCTCGCCCCGCTGGCCCGCCGCCCCGAACTCCTCGACACCCTGCGCACCTTCCTCGCCTGCGGCCTCGACCGGCGTCAGGCGGCCGCCCGGCTCCAGGTCCACCCCAACACCGTCGACTACCGTCTGCGCCGGGCCACCGAGCTCACCGGCCTGGACGCCGCCCGCGGCGCCGACCAACTGACCCTGCGCGCCGCCCTGGCCGCCCGCGACACCCTGCACCACCCCGACCACGCCACCACCTGACCCCGCCCGGCCGCCTGCGCACGCACATCACGGGAGAGCACCGGCAGCGCGGCGAGCCCGCCCCCGCGTCCGCGGGCACGACCGGTGCGTCCGGTGATGGCGCGTCAGCCGAGCCAGTGTTCCAACGCCCAGCGCCAGCGGGCGGCGTCGGCGAACCGGCCGGGGCCGGCCCCGAAGCGGGTGGGACCGTGGCCGGTGGCCTCGGTGAAGCGCCGCAGGCGGTGCTTGACGGTGTTCGGGTGCACGTGGAGGGCCCGGGCGGTCGAGGCGAGACGGCCACCGTGGTCGAGGTGGACCGCGGCGGTCTCGGCGAGCAGGCGGTGGGCGGCGTTCCCCGGGTCCAGCGCGGCCAGCAGCTCGATGCCCAGCAGCTCACCCATCCCGGGCACGGCGTCCATGGCGACGACCACGGCCAGTTCGGTGAGCCCGGCCCGGCCGGTGCGCCCGCGCCGCCGCCCGGCGTCCAGCGCGGCGCGGCAGAGCCGGTAGGCGACGGGCAGGCGGCCGGCGGGGACGGCTGGAGCGGTCACCAGCAGCGCGCCCGCGGCCAGGTCGCCCGCCAGCCGGCCGCGCGGCGCCACCACGCACAGGTGCCCCTCCACCAGCCCCGACACGCCGCCGCGCGGGGTCAGTTCGGCGGCGGCCCGGCGCACCTGCACCGGATCACCCGACTCGGCGACGGCACAGTGGTACACGCCGTCCGCGGCGAGCCCTGCCGCGGCCAACTGCTCGACCGCGCCGTGCACCAGCACGGCGCGCAGGGCCAGCAGCCGCGCGGAACGGCTGCCGGCAAGCCTGGTGGCCGCCTCCCGGTAGGCGGTCACCAGCTGGTTCTGCAACTCACCGACGTAGGCATCGAGTTCGATCAACGACTCGAACAGCACAGTTGACGGCACGTCAGTGACGTTCAGTCGGGTCGCGATGATCCGCAGTGCGGCGGTCCGCCCGGCCAGGATGCCGTCGAGCAGCGCGTCCAGCGAAACCCCCTGCGCCGCCCGGTCGGTGGCCAGCCGGGCGACCAACTCGGCGTGCTCCCGGGACAGTCCGGAGCCGTCGACGAACGCGGCGGACACCACCCCGAGCAGCGCGGCGATGTGGCGCCGGACCTCTCGCTCGGGCAGCGCGGCCACCGGGTCCGAGGCGGTCCGGGCGGCGGCGACGACCTCCGCCAACACCTCGGGGTCGGCGCGCATCCCCTCGACCACCCGTCGCAGCGCCGACCGGCCGGCCCCGTCGCCCAATCGTCCCCTCACCCCTCCGGTGCCAGCGCCGGCCCTACCGGGACAGCGCGCTCAGTGCGTCCCCGGCCACCTGGGCGGCCCGCTCGCGCTGGGGGAACACTCCCACCGGTACCCGGGCCAGCTCCTTCCCACTCGCGTAGTCCACCACCGAGACCTGGTTCGCCTGGCTGAGCGAGACGAAGCAGTAGCGGTTGGCCGGCCCGGCGCTCACCGCCCAGTACGGCAGGCTGCCGACCGGGTAGTCGACGCGGCCCACCGTGGTGAGACCGGTGGTGTCGACCAGCGCGGTGTAGTCGTCGATGGTGCCGACATCGCACAGCCGGCTCTGGTCGCCGGAGAGCGCCAGGCCGTGGTGCGCGGAGTTCTTCGGGTAGTTGTCGGGACTCAGGGCGTGGCCGGCGGGACTGAACGGCATCGCCACGGTGCCGGTGATCTTCGAGCTGTTCAGGTCGTACTTGATGAAGCCGTTGAAGTAGGACTGCTGGGCGTAGAAGGTGGTGCCGTCGGCGGCCAGCACGTTGGGCCGGATCCCGTGCGGGAACGACCAGGTCTGCACCACGTTCAGGGTCCGGGCGTCCACCTTGGTCAGCTGGAAGCCGCCCTTCATCCACTCCAGGGCCTGCGGGAACATGATCACGCCGATGCTGGAGTTGTAGATGTACCTGCCGTCCGGCGTGAAGTCGTTCTGGTGCGGATACGTGCCGGTCGGGAAGCTGCCGACCACCGTGCCGGTGGCCGTGTCGAACACCTGCGCCTCGTTGGCGGTGGTGGCGGACACCACCCAGCGGGTGCCATCCGGGGACAGTGCGGCGTGGTCGGCGTGGAAGCCGGACAGCCGGGTGTGCCACAGCTCCTGATGGGTCGTCAGGTCGAAGGCGGCGGTGTCGTCCAGGTTGCCGCGCGACACGTACAGGGTGCGGCCGTCAGGGGACAGGGCGACGTCGTCCACGAACCGGTCGCCGCCTTCCTCTTGCTTGACGGCCGCGTAGCCGGCCTGCTGGATCAGATCCATGTCGGCGAGCCGCTGCTGCAGGTCCGGGATCACGTCGAGGGTGCCGAGCACGGTGAAGGTCTGGGCGTCCAGGAAGGAGACCGTGCCGGACTGGCTGTTGCCGACCAGCACCACGCCGCGCAGGCCGGTCGTATCGGCGTGCGCGGTGGCGGTCGCCGCCAGGGCGCCGGCCAGGGTCGCCAGCGCGACCGAACCGTTCAGCAGACGTGCTCCCATCCAGCGGGCGGGCATGGTGCGCTCCCCTCGTTCGGTCCAGGTCGCGTCAAGTCTGGGCCGGCGGGCCACCACGGGCCATGTCCGGGACCGCCAACGCCAGGGCCCGGCACTGGCGTTCGGGGACAATGCGCGGGCCGGCACAGTCGGCGGCGTGAGGCCCGTCCGGCCCCGCCGTGCTCACCTTCGGAGTCCACCGGCCAGGCGGGAAGGCGGCTTCGCCCACTGCGGCTCCGTGCCGGCGACGGGCGCGGCGGGCGCGACAGCGGGCTCGGGCGCGGGTGCGGTGTGGATCGGGCCGTCGGTCCGGGTGAGCGGCCGGCCGGTGCCGCCCCAGCGGGCGGCGATGATCTCGGCGGCGATGGAGACCGCCGTCTCGTGCGGCGTGCGGGCGCCGAGGTCGAGCCCGGCGGGGGCCTTCAGCCGGGCCAGCTCGCGTTCGTCGAGGCCGGCTTCGCGCAGGCGGGCGAGCCGCTCACGGTGGGTCCGGCGCGAGCCGAGCGCGCCGACGTACGCGAGGTGCGGCAGCCGCAGCGCGGTCGCCAGCAACGGCACGTCGAACTTGTGGTCGTGGGTCAGCACGGCCACCACCGTGCGACCGTCGATCCGGCCCTGCGAGACCTCCTCGGCCAGGTACTCGTGCGGCCAGCGCACCACGACCTCGTCCGCGTGCGGGAAGCGGGAGGCGGTGGCGAACACGGCCCGTGCGTCGCACACCGTGACGCGGTAACCGAGGAAGGATCCCAACTCGGCGACCGCGGCGGCGAAGTCGATGGCGCCGAACACCAGGAGGCGCGGCGGTTGTACGAACGACCGCACGAACACGGTCAGTTCGCCGAGCTCGGCGGTCTCCTCGCCGTCCAGGCAGCGGCCCACGGTGTCATAGTGGCGCAGCCCGGTCGTGCCGTGCTCCAGCAGGCCGCCGACGTCCAGGCCCACCGCGCGGTCCAGGGCGGCCGAACCCAGGCTGCCGCAGGCACGGTCCGGCCAGACGACCAGGCGCCTGCCGAGTGCGCCCGGACCGTCCTGCGGACCGGCCACCACGGTGGCCACGGCGACCGGCTCACCGGCGCTCAACGAGCGTGCCACGTCCGGAAGTTCGGGAAAGGTTCGACGGGAGACCGGTTCGACGAAGACCTGGATCGTACCGCCGCAGGTCAGCCCCACCGCGAAGGCGTCGTCGTCGCTCACCCCGTACGTCCGCAGCACCGGGCGTCCCGAGGTCCGGGCCGCCTCGGCCTCCTCGTACACGGCTCCCTCGACGCAGCCGCCCGAGACGCTGCCGACCACGGTGCCGCAGGCGGACACCGCCATCGCCGCACCCGGCAGGCGCGGCGCGCTCCGGAAGGTGCTGACCACCGTGGCGAGCCCGAAGACCTCACCCGCCGAGTACCACGGGTACACCTCGTCCAGGACGTCACGCACGGTGTCCCCCTCGGTGTCCCCCTCCCGGACGGCGGCAGGCCCGGCCCGCCCGGCACCGTCGGCGCAGTCGGCGCACGACCGCGAGCAGGACCAGCCCGGCCAGGACGGCCGGCACCAGGCGCTTGGCCACCGGGCCACCGGCCACGGCGAGCAGGTCGAGCGGCTCGCCCTGCGACCGGGTGGCCTGCGGCTGCGGCGCCGGTGCGGCCGTCGCCGCCCCCGCGGGTCCGGCCGCGACCGGCTGCGCAGCCGGTACGGCCTCGCCGCCGCTCTCGCCGGCGGCCTCACCGCCGGCCTGGTGCTCGGCGGCCAGCTGCTCCTCCAGGCAGTCCACGAACCGGTCCAGCAGCTTGCGGCTGATGTCCGCCATGACGCCCTGGCCGAACTGGGCCACCTTCCCGGTCACGCTCAGCCGGGTCTCCACAGTCACCCGCGTGCCGTCGCCGTCGGGTGCCAGCCGTGCGGTGATGTGTGCCTCGGCGTTCCCCTGGCCGTGCGTGTCACGTCCGGAGGCGGTGAGCTTGACCGTGCGCAGCGCCTCGTCCCGCTCCTCGAACGCGGCGGTGCCCCGGTACTGCACGGTCGCCGCGCCGACCCGCACCTTGACCGTGCCGTGGAACCGGTCGCCGTCGACCTCGGTCAGCTGCGCCCCGGGCATGCACGGGGCGATGCGTTCGACGTCGGTGAAGAGGTCCCAGGACGCTTCCACCGGCAGGCTCACGCGGAACTCGTTGGTGAACTCCATGGGGACAAGCCTCCTTGCCCGGACCTACCCGGGTCCGCCGGGATCTGTCCGGTGCCCGAGAATCCGGCCGCCAACGTACGTTCCAACGGTTCCCGGTAGCCCGGCGATTCCCGCCGCGGGCCTCCTCGGTCAGCTCCACAGGCTCACCCGGACGGTCGGTCGGTAGTGGTCCACCGGCACGCCGGTGGACCGGGCCAGCAGGCTGCGCACGGCGGCGGGCGTCGTCACGAACCGGCACAGGGCGAACGCGGCCGGCGAGCGCCGGTCGCCGCGCAGGGCGACGGCCTCCAGCACGCCGTTGACCGGGGTGCCGGGGACGGCGACCACGGTGAGCGCTCCGTGGCGCAGCTCGTCGCGGACGAGGTGGAGCACGGCGAGCGAGAGCCCGTCGCCGGCGACGGCCGCGCCCAGGGCCGCGCTGGCGCTGGGGAAGATCGAGGCGTCGGCGTCTCCGACGCCGTGCCGGGTCAGGAACGCGCCGCCGGGCGTCGCGGGATCGAGGCCGCCGGGGCCGAGCAGCCAGTGCTCGCGCGACAGCCGGCCGATCGGCAGGTGCGGCCGTCCGCCACCGGCGTGGTCCGGCCGGGCGCCGACACGGCGCGGTGCGGCGACCACCACGAGCTGGATTCGCAGGAACGGGATGTGCTCGAGGGCGTCGGGCCCGGGCGGTGCGGCGACCGTGCCGGGCTCGGCGGTGACCGGGCTGATCGCGACGTCCGCGCGCCGGTCCAGCAGCAACTCGCCGAGCGCGGTGGACGGCACCGCGAGCGTGGTGGTCTCCACGTCCGGATGCCGCCGGACGAAGGCCTCCAGCAGCGGCGGGACGATCTGCTCGGCCGTGGCCTCGGTGGCGGCGACCCGCAGGGAGGAGCCCTCCGCGCCGGCCTGCCGCACCTGTCGGCGGGTCTCCTCGGCCAGGCCCACGATCTCCGCGGCGCCCGCGGCCAGCCGCCGCCCACCGGGTGTCAGGGCGATCCCGCCGGCCGACCGGACGAAGAGGCGGTCGCCGAGTTCGCGGCGCAGCACGGCGACCGCGCCCGACACCGCGGGATCGCTGACCCCCAGGGAGAGCGCCGCGGCCTTGACCGATCCGAGTCGGGCCACGGCGACGAACGCCCTGAGCTGGGTGAGGGTCATCGCCACCTCCGACGATCGCGGGCCATCCCCCTGGGTCAGCCGTGGACGGCTCTTAAGCATTCCCTTCAGTCGCCGTTGACCTGGGCCGTCGCCGGAGTGACAGTGCGCTCGTGCCCTGCTGCGAGGTCCTGCACCCTGTGGCCCTCGCCGCGGGCCCGCCATCAGCGCAAGGCCACGGCACCAGGAGGCGGTCGTGCAGGTTCCCGCGTCATTCGAGTACCGGCGGGCCCAGGACGTGGACGACGCCCTCGCCCTGCTGGAGCGGTTCGGGGAGGAGGCCAGGGTCGTCGCCGGCGGGCACAGTCTGCTGCCGATGATGAAACTGCGGCTGGCCCGTCCGGGGCTCCTGGTCGACATCAACGACCTGCACGAGCTGGACTACGTGCGGCAGGAGGGCACGGAACTGTGCATCGGCGCGCTCACCCGCCACCGCGCGCTGCTGGAGTCCGAACCGGTCGGCCGGCTCTTCCCGATCTTCCACGACGCCGAACGGGTGATCGCCGACCCGCCCGTGCGCAACCGCGGCACCATCGGTGGCTCGCTCTGCCAGGCCGACCCGGCCGAGGACCTGTCGGCGGTCTGTGCGGCCGTCCGGGCGGTGGCGGTGGTGCTCGGGCACGGCGGGCGGCGCACGGTGGCGATGGCCGACTTCTACCAGGGCCCGTACGAGACGGACGTGGGGCTCGGCGAGATGCTGGTGGAGATCCGCGTGCCGATCCTGCCGGAGTCCGGCAGCGCGTACGAGAAGGTCGAACGCAAGACCGGTGACTGGGCCATCGCCGCGGCCGGAGCCGCTCTGTCGCTGGCGGACGGGCGGATCACCACGGCCGGGGTCGGCCTCGCGGCGGTCGGGGTGTCGGCCGTCGGCTACCGGCGCGCCGAGGAGGCCCTGATCGGCCGCGAGCCGTCCGAGGAGGCGTTCGCCGAGGCGGGCGGGATCGCCGCCGAGGACTGCGACCCGGTCACCGACACCCGCGGCACCGCCGCGTACAAGCGGCACCTGGCCGGGGAACTCACCCAACGCGCCCTGCGCCGGGCCGCCGAGCGGGCCCGCCGGTCCGCGGCCATGGCCTGAACGGAGGATCACGATGCAGGTCACCATCAACGTCAACGGCGCCGACCGCACCGCGGAGGTGGAACCCCGGCACCTGCTGGTCCGCTTCCTGCGCGAGGACCTGGGTCTCACCGGGACCCACTGGGGCTGCGACACCAGCAACTGCGGCACCTGCGTGGTGCTGTTCGACGACGAGCCGGTCAAGAGCTGCACGGTGCTGGCGGCGATGGCGGCCGGGCACCGGGTGCGGACCGTGGAGGGCCTGGAGACGGCGGACGGCCTCGACCCGGTCCAGCAGGGGTTCATCGAGCAGCACGGGCTGCAGTGCGGCTTCTGCACGCCGGGCATGATGATGACCGCCCGCGCGCTGCTGGACCGCGACCCGGACCCCACCGAGCAGGAGATCCGCGAGGCGATCTCCGGGCAACTGTGCAGGTGCACCGGATACCTGAACATCGTCCGAGCGGTGCGCTGGGCCGCCGAGCACCCCGTGGAGCGTGCCGCCGCGAGCAGCGGGAGCACACCATGACCACCGTTCAGGAGACCGGCTCCGCACCCGCGGACGAGCGCCCGATCGGCTACGGGCGGCTGAAGCGCAAGGAGGACCCGCGGTTCGTGCGCGGCAAGGGGCACTACGTGGACGACGTGCAGTTGCCCGGCATGCTGCACGGCGCCGTGCTGCGCAGCCCGCTGGCGCACGCCCGGATCGTCTCCGTCGACACCTCCGCGGCCGAGTCCCACCCGAAGGTCCGCGCGGTGATCACCGGCGCCACCCTGGAGGGACTGGGCCTGGCCTGGATGCCCACCCTGTCGATGGACACCCAGGCGGTGCTGGCCACCGACAAGGTGCGCTTCCAGGGCCAGGAGGTGGCCTTCGTCGTCGCAGACGACCACTACGCGGCCCGCGACGCCATCGAACTGATCGACGTCGAGTACGAGCCGCTGCCCCCGGTGATCGACGCGCGGCACGCGCTGGACGCGGACGCGCCGGTGATCCGGGACGACCTGGAGGGCCGCACCGACAACCGCATCTTCGACTGGGAGGCGGGCGACAGGGCGGCCACCGACGAGGCGTTCGCGCGCGCCGAGGTGGTCGTCGCGCAGACCATGCTCTACCCGCGGGTGCACCCGGCCCCGCTGGAGACCTGCGGGTGCGTGGCCGACCTCGACCCGGTCGACGGCAAGCTCACCCTCTGGTCCACCACCCAGGCGCCGCACGCCCACCGGACCCTGTACGCGATGGTCGCCGGCCTGCCCGAGCACAAGATCCGGGTGGTCTCCCCGGACATCGGCGGCGGCTTCGGCAACAAGGTCCCCATCTACCCCGGCTACGTGTGCGCGATCGTGGGCTCGATCCTCGCCGGGAAGCCGGTGAAGTGGGTCGAGGACCGCTCGGAGAACCTGATGAGCACCGGCTTCGCCCGCGACTACCACATGGACGGTGAGATCGCCGCGACCCGCGAGGGGCGGATCCTCGCCATCCGGGTCAAGGTGCTCGCCGACCACGGCGCGTTCAACGGCACGGCCCAGCCCAGCAAGTTCCCGGCCGGCTTCTTCCACGTCTTCACCGGCTCGTACGACATCGAGGCCGCCCACTGCGCCGTCACCGGCGTCTACACCGACAAGGCGCCCGGCGGCGTCGCCTACGCCTGCTCGTTCCGGGTCACCGAGGCGGCCTATCTGGTCGAGCGGCTGGTGGACTGCCTGGCGGACGAACTCAAGGCCGATCCGGCCGAGTTGCGGATGAAGAACCTGCTGCGGCCCGAGCAGTTCCCGTACCACAGCAAGACCGGCTGGGAGTACGACTCCGGCGACTACCCGGCCACCCTGCGCAAGACGCTGGACCTGGCCGGCTACGACGCGCTGCGCCGCGAGCAGGCCGAGCGGCGGGCTCGGGGCGAGCTGATGGGCATCGGGCTGTCGTTCTTCACCGAGACGGTCGGCGCCGGGCCCCGCCGGCACATGGACATCCTCGGCCTCGGCATGGCCGACGGCTGCGAGCTGCGGGTGCACCCCACCGGTAAGGCGGTGCTGCGGATCAGCGTGCAGAGCCAGGGCCAGGGGCACGAGACGACGTTCGCCCAGATCGTCGCCGAGGAACTCGGCATCCCGCCGGAGGACATCGACGTGGTGCACGGCGACACCGACCGGACGCCGTTCGGGCTCGGCACCTACGGCAGCCGCTCGACCCCGGTCTCCGGCGCGGCGGCGGCGGTGGTGGCCCGCAAGGTCCGCGACAAGGCGCGGATCATCGCCGGCGCCATGATGGAGGTCTCCCCCGACGACCTGGAGTGGGAGAAGGGCCGCTGGTTCGTCCAGGGGGACCCGACGGCGGCGAAGACGATCCAGGAGATCGCGCTCGCCGCGCACGGTGTGCTGGAGCTGCCCGAGGGCGTGGAGGGCCATCTGGACGCCACCACGGTCTACAACCCGCCCAACCTCACCTTCCCGTACGGCGCTTACCTGTGCGTGGTGGACGTCGACCCGGGAACCGGCGTGGTGAAGGTGCGCCGCTTCGTCGCGGTCGACGACTGCGGCACCCGGATCAACCCGATGATCATCGAGGGGCAGGTGCACGGCGGCCTCGCCGACGGCGTCGGCATGGCGCTGAGCGAGATCATCGCCTTCGACGAGGACGGCAACTGCCTGTCCGGCTCCTTCATGGACTACCTGGTGCCCACCGCCCTGGAGGTGCCGGCCTGGGAGCTCGGCTACACCGTCACGCCCTCCCCGCACCACCCGATCGGAGCCAAGGGCGTCGGCGAGTCCGCGACGGTCGGCTCGCCCGCCGCCGTCGTCAACGCGGTGATGGACGCCATCGGCGTCCGGCACGCCGACATGCCGCTCACCCCCGGGCGGGTGTGGCTGGCGATGCACGGAGGTGTGGAGGCACCGCAGTGAGCGGACGATGGGGGCGCCCCCGGCGGACGGCCGGAGGAAGGCCCACCGACCAGCGGGTGCGCGTGCGCGCGGCGCCCGTCGAGTCCCGCGAGGTGGGCGCATGAGTGCCAACCCGGCCCTGGAGCGGCGGATGGCCGACCTGAGTGCCGGCCAGGTGCCCTTCGTCAAGGCCACCGTGGTGCGCGCGCTGCACCCGACCAGCGCGCAGCCGGGAGACATCGCGTTGGTCCTGGAGGACGGCCGGATCGAGGGCTTCGTCGGAGGCGTCTGCGCCGAGGCGACCGTCCGCGTGCAGGCACTACGGCTGCTGCGCAGCGGCGAGTCGCTGCTGCTGCGGATCACCCCCGACGCTCCCGACGCGCCGCAGGAGGAGGGCGAGGCCGGCACCCTGCTGGTCGCCAACCCCTGCCTGTCCGGCGGCGAGCTGGAGATCTTCCTGGAGCCGCTGCGGCCCGCCCCGGTGGTGCTCGTGCTCGGCGACACGCCCATCGGACGGAGCCTCGTCGCGCTCGGCGCCGCGCTCGGGTACGACCTCCGGGCGGTGGCCGAGGACCTCACCGCGGCGGAGCTCTCCGGCGTGGCGGCCGTGGTGGTCGCCTCCCACGGACGCCAGGAGGAGGGGCTGCTGACCCGCGCCGCGCAGGCCGAGGTGCCGTACGTCGCGCTGGTCGCGAGCCGCCGTCGCGGCGTCGCCGTACTCGACGACCTCGACCTGACCGCCGAGCAGCGGGACCGGATCCACACGCCGGCCGGGCTGTGGATCGGCGCGCGCACACCCGGCGAGATCGCCGTGTCGATCCTGGCGGAGCTGGTGGCCTCGCGGCACGCCCTGTCGGTGCACACCGAGGAGGCGGACGCCGGGCCCGCACCCGCGCCCACCGAACCGCGCACCGCGCTCGACCCGGTCTGCGGCATGACCGTCGCCGTCGTCGGCGACACCCCGTACTCCGACGGCCGCGGGCACCGGCACTGGTTCTGCTCGACCGGCTGCCGCGACCGCTTCGAGGCCGAGGCCGCCCAGCCCCCGGGGGTGCCGTGACCGGGGCCCTCCCGCCCGGACCGGCCGAGTCGGCCCGCGCGGCCGTCGCCCGGGCCGTACCGGACCCGCCGACCCTGCGCGCCTCGCTGGACTCCCTCGGCTACCTCGCCGACCCGGGCCTGACCACCGCGCTCTACCTCGCGTTGCGCCTGCCCCAGCCGCTGCTGCTGGAGGGCGAACCGGGCGTCGGCAAGACCGAGGCCGCCCGCGCCCTGGCCGGCGTCCTCGGCAGCCCGCTGATCAGGCTGCAGTGCTACGACGGACTCGACGCCGCCGAGGCCCTGTACGAGTGGAACTATCCGCGCCAACTGCTGAGCATCCGGCTCGCCGAGAGCCGGGGCGTGGCACTGGCCGAGGCCGACCTGTTCTCCGACGCCTTCCTGCTGCGCCGCCCGGTGCTCGCCGCGCTGACCCACCCGGGCCCGACGCCCGCGGTGCTGCTGATCGACGAGATCGACCGCGCCGACGACGACTTCGAGGCCTTCCTGCTGGAGGTGCTGGCCGAGGCCAGCGTCACCATCCCGGAACTGGGCACCGTGCGCGCCACCGTCACGCCGGTCGTCGTCCTCACCTCCAACCGGACCCGCGACCTGCACGACGCCCTCAAGCGGCGCTGCCTGTACCACTGGATCGACTACCCCGACACCGAACAGGTCGTGGAGATCGTGCGCCGCCGCGTCCCCGGCACGACGCCCTCGCTCGCGGCCGACGTGGCCGCGGCGGTACGGCGGATGCGGACCCTGGAGATCCAGAAGCCACCGGGCATCGCCGAGAGCATCGACTGGGTCGGCGCGCTCACCCTGCTCGGCGTGGAGCGGCTCGACGCCGACGCCGCCGACCGGACCCTGGGCGTCCTCGTCAAGTACCGGGAGGACGTCGACCTGGTACGCGACCGCGGGCTCGGCTGGCTGGTCGGCCCACCCGAGAGCTGAACCCGATGCCCGCCGCGCCCTCCCGCCCTCCGGCCTTCGACCGGCCCGCCTTCGCCGCCCGACTGGGCGCCGCGCTGAACCGGGCGGGCGTCCCGGTCACACCCGAGCGCTCGGCCCGCTTCCTGGACGTCCTGCACCTGCTGCCGCCGGTGGACCCGGCGACGCTGTACTGGGGGGCCCGGCTGGCCTTCGTCACGGCCCAGGAGCAGATCGAGCCGTTCGACCGCGTCTTCGCCGCGCTGTTCGGCGGACAGGCGGACCCGGCCGACACCAGGGGATCCCCCGACGACCCGCCGCTGCCGGGCCTCGAACCCGCACCGGGCACACCGCCGGCCGCCGCCGCCGGGGCGCCGCGCCACGCGCCCGGGCCCCTGCCCAGTGGCCCGCTCCACCGCGACGCCGCCGGCGAAGCTCGCGGGCGTCCGACCCGCACCGGCGTGGAGCGGCTGGTCGGCAGCACCGTCGAGGCGCTCGTGCAGCAGGACTTCGGCACCTTCGGACCGCGTGAACTGGCCGAGCTGGACCGCCTGGTGGACAGCCTGGCGATCAGCGTGCCGCTGCGCCGCACCCGCCGCCGGGAGGCCGACCCGCGGGGCCGCCGCATCGACCTGCGCCGGAGCCTGCGGCGCAGCCTGCGGACCGGCGGGGAGATCGTCCGGCTGAACCGCTCACGGGGCCGGCTGCGCCGCCGGCCGCTGGTGCTGCTGTTCGACGTCTCGGGCTCCATGGAGCCCTACACCCGCGTCCACGTGCGGTTCTTCTCCCGGCTGTGCGCACGGGCGGGGTCCGGCGTGCGGGCGGAGATCTTCGTCTTCGCCACCCGGCTCACCCGTCTGACACCGGTGCTGCGGCACATGGCACCGGATGCCGCGCTGCGCCGGGCGAGCCGCGCGGCCCCCGACTGGTCCGGCGGCACGCTGATCGGGCGGGCGCTCGCGGAGTTCACCGACCGCTTCGGACGGCGCGGCATGGCCCGGGGAGCGGTGGTGGTGATCTTCTCCGACGGCTGGGAGGGCGAGGACCCGGCGGCCGTCGGCCGGCAGACGGCCCGGCTCAGCCGACTCGCGCACCGCATCGTCTGGGTCAACCCCCGTAAGGCTGCGACCGGTTACGCCCCGCTCGCCGCCGGGATCGCGGCGGCGCTCCCGCACTGCGACGCCTTCGTGAGCGGGCACAGCCTCGCGGCGATGGCCGACGTCTTCGACGCCATCGCCGACCGCGGGCCCTCGGCGGCGCCGAAGTGACCTGCCGTCCCTGCCGCACCCGGTGAGCGGCCCCTGACCGCGGATGATTATCGCCCCTCAAGTTAACGATTCGGCAGCGAAGTTGCGAGGTCCCAACGGACGATGGCGTGATATCGACGGTGCCCTTTGTCTGCGTCCATCGCCTCCGTAGCATGACCGGATGTCGGATTAGGTCGCGCAAGGAGGATCCCTCTGAAGCTGCACTTCAGCACGCTCGGATCACTCAGGGCCCGGCGCGGCGATCGGGAGCTGCGGCTGAACCGGGCTCGGGACCGCGCGGTGCTCGCCGTCCTGCTCGCCCACGCCGGGCGGCCGGTGCCCGTGCCGGAGATCATCGACGGCGTCTGGGGCGAGGAGGGTGACGAAGCGCCGAACCGGGCCAAGGGGTTGCCCGCCACCATGTACCGGCTGCGCAACATCCTGGCCGACGAGGACGGCACCGCCGAGGGCGGCCACGTCCTGCGGCACGTCGGCAAGGCGTATCAGCTGCATGCGGACCCGGCGAACATCGACCGTACGGTGTTCCTCGCCGAGCTCGCCGCCGCCACCGCCGCCCGTCGCAACCGGCAGCCCGAGCGGGCCCACGCCCTGCTCACCGCCGCGCTCGGCCGCTGGTCCACGCCGGTGGCCCTGGACCGCGTGCCGGGCCCCTTCGCCGAGCACGACCGCCGGATGCTGGCCGGGCGCCGGGACGAGGCCCGGCTGGCCCGGCTCGAACTCGACGTCGAACTCGGGCGGCCGCTCACGGCGGAACCCGCTCCCGGGCAGGCCACCGTCGTCCCCCACGCGCTCGCGCTCGCCCGGGCCGGCCGCACCGAGCAGGCCCTCGCCCTGCTCGCCGGCTCCGCCCCCGACGGCGAGGCGGCGGCCCTGGCGGCACGCCTGCGCGGCCGGACCACGGACCTGGCGCGCTGGACGCCCTGGGCCTCCCGGACCGCCCTCCGGCAGGTGCGCCGACCGTTCCAACTCCCGCCCGATGTTCCCGACTTCACCGGCCGAGCGACCTTGCTGGCGGAGCTCGCCGCCGCCCTGGCCGCGCCGGGACCACGGTGGGTCACCGTCACCGGGCCGCCCGGCTACGGCAAGAGCGCGCTCGCCGTCCACGCCGCACACCTGCTCGCCCCCGGCCATCCCGACGGCCAGCTCCACGTCGACCTGGGTGGGAAGGCCCCCGGCATGGATCCGGCCTCCGTCCTGGGCGCCTTCGTGCGGGCCCTCGGCGTCGAGGAACACGCCGTCCCGCCGGGCCTCGCCGACCGGCGCGCGCTCTACCGTCGGCTGCTCGCCGGACGGCGTGTCCTGGTGCTGCTCGACGGCGCCGTCGACGCCGAGCAGGTCCGCCCGCTGCTGCCGGCCGAGTCCGGAAGCGCCGCTCTCGTCACCGCCGGTCGACCGCTGCCCGGTGGACACACCGTCACCGTCGGCCGGATGACGCCCGACGAGGGGATCGAGCTGCTGGCGCGCACCCTGGGCACCGGGCGCCTGGCCCGGGAACCGGACGCGGCGCGGGCCCTGGTCGCTGCGTGCGGCCATCAGCCCCGGGCCCTGCGGCTGGCCGCGAGCCGCTTGCTGGGCCGTCCCTCCTGGCCGGTTTCCGCCCTCCTTTCGCACCTTCGCGAATAGCATCCGTCTGCGCATAAACGGGAGCGTTTATCCCTCGTCAACCGGCCCATCGCAAAATCCCGTCGGCAGCCGCGATCACCTTCTGATCAGGTCAGCCGACCGGAAGCTCCGGCCATGGGAAGAGGACGAACTGATGAGTGGGACTGTCACCTGTATCAACGGCGTGCCGGCCGGTACCGCCGCCGACCGGCTCCACGGCCAGACCGCCGGCGCGGGCTCCACCGAGAGCCCCCACGTCCTGCGCCCCGGTGCCGGAGAGCCACTGGGTCACTGAGCCACTGAGCCCCGCGCGCCGCGCCCCCGCACCCGGCGCCGGACCCCAACGAATCCCCCACGCGCCACCGCCCTTCACCAGCCCCGGCGCGCCGTCCCACCGGGGCCCGACGAGCCGCCCGGAGAGCCGTCATCGCCACCGAGCCCGTACCCGCCACCGACCGCACACCCACCGGCGCGCCCGACCTGCGCTTCCACCTGCTCGGCCCACTCACCGCCCGGGTCGGCGACCGCCGCCTCGACCTGGGCCGCAGCCAACAGCAGGCATTTCTCGCCATGTTGCTCGCCCACCCCGGCCGGCCGCTGACCGCCGCCCGCCTCGCCGAGGGCATCTTCGACGAGGACAACCCGCCGACCCGACCCAAGTCCGTCGTGGCCACTCACGCCTACCGGCTGCGTCGCGCCCTGCGCGACCACCACGCCGAACACCTCCTGGTGACCGTCAACGGCGGCTACCGCCTCGACGTCCCCGCCGAGTCGCTGGACTCCGTCGTCTTCGAACGCCTCGTCGCGCAGGCGCAGGAGTCCGCCACCGACCGGGCGCGGGCCCGCGACCTGTTGACCCGGGCGCTGTCCCTGCACCGGGGCGAGCCGCTGGCCGGACTGCCCGGGAGCCATGCCGTCGAGCTGCGCCGCCACCTGGCCGAACGCCGGGTGGCCGCACTGGAGGCCAGACTCGCCCTGGACGTCGACCTGGGGGACAACCCGTCCTGCCTGGTCGAGCTCGACCAGGCCGTGTTCGCCCACCCTTTCCGCGAGCGGTTCCGCGCCCTGCTGATGCTGGAGTACCACCTGGCGGACCGCCCGGCCGAGGCGCGGGCCGTGTACGCCGACGCCCGGCGCGACTACCACGCCGAGGGGCTGGACTGCCCGGAGCTCGACGCGCTGCACGCGCGGATTCGACGGGCCGACCCCACCCTGGCCACGGCCACCCGCCCCGCGGGCCGCTTGGTCGCTCCCCACGAACGGCCGGCTCCCGACCGGGGGACGGACTCCAGCCACGTGCCGGTTCCGGAACAACTTCCCACTCCCCTGGCCGACTTCACCGGCCGGCAGGGCGCCGTCGCGGAGCTGACCGCCGCGCTCACCCGGCCCGACCCGGGTGCGGTGGTCATCTCGGCAGTCAACGGAATCGGGGGTGCCGGAAAGACCAGCCTGGCCGTGCACGTCGCCCACCTCCTGCGCGCGCGGTTCCCCGACGGCCGACTGCACCTGGACCTGCGCGGCACCCAGGCCGACCCGCTCGACCCGGCCGAGGCCCTGGGCCTGCTGCTGGCCGCGCTCGGCGTCGCGGACCGGGAGATCCCGGCATGCCCGGGCGAACGCGCCGCGCTCTACCGCACCACCGTGGCCGGCCGCCGCCTCCTGGTGCTGCTCGACGACGCGGCCTCCACCGAGCAGATCGCCCCGCTGCTGCCCGGCGCTCCGACCTGCGCGGTCCTGGTCACCAGCCGGGTCTGGCTGACCGGCCTCCCGGGCGCCCACCACCTCCACCTCGACGCGATGGAGCCCGCCGAGGCGCTGGACCTGCTCACCGCCGCCACCAGCCGCGCCCGGACCGAGGCCGAGCCGGAGGCCGCCACCGCGATCGTCACAGCCTGCGGCTTGCTGCCGTTGGCCATCCGGGTGGCCGCCTCCCGGCTCTCCGCCGACCCCGCTCAGGGCCTGGCCGGCCTGGCCTGCGCCCTGACCGACGAGCGGACCCGACTCGCCGAACTCACCCACCATCACCTGGCGGTGGAGCCGGTCCTGGCGCTCTCCTACGCCCGCCTCAACCCCGAACAGGCCCGCGCCCTACGACTGCTCGCCCTCCCGGAGGCGCCGGTGCTCGCCCTGGACCCGGCCGCGGCACTGCTCGACCGCTCGCAGGAATGCACCCGCGCACTCCTGGAGACCCTGGTGGACCTCAATCTGCTGAACTCCCCGGCTGCCGACCGGTACGGGCTGCACGACCTGCTGCGCGTCTTCGCCCGCCGGCGCTCCACCGGCGAGGACACCCCGCAGGAGGTCTCGGCCGCGTACGCCCGACTGCTCGCCTTCTGCCTGGCCACCGCCCGCAACGCCGAGGCGACCGCGCACCACGTCGAGCACGACCGTCGCAGCCTGATCACGACGGAGACCGCCGCGCCGGGCCGGACCTTCGAGACGGTCGAGGAGGCGACCGCCTGGCTGCGCGACCAGACCGGCCTCCACCAGGCGGTGATCCGCCGGGCCTGCCAGGACCCGGCCCTGCCACTCGCCCAGGCCGCGGACCTGACGGACAAGATGGGCTCGATCCTGTTCGGCCACGACTACGTGACGACGGTCGGCGAGCTGGCGGCCCGGGTCGCCGCGGCGGCGCCGGCCCGCGGCGAACGCGACGCCGAGGCACTCGCCCGCTCGGTGCGCGGCAGCATGCTCTGGCACGCCGGCTCCTACGCCGCGGCGGGCCGGGAACTCCGCCGCTGCCTGCCGCTGTGCGAAGGGGCGGCGCTGCGCCGGCTGCGCGCCAACGTCCTCCAGCTGCTCGGGGCGAACGCGCGGGTGCTGCGCGACTTCGAGGCGGCGATCTGTCCGCTCGAAGAGGCCGCGTCGCTGTTCCACCGGCTCGACGACGAGACCGCCGAGGGCCTCGCACTCGGCGAGCTCGGCTACGTCCAGGCACGGTGCGGCCATCTCTCCCAGGCCCGCACCGCGGGCGAGCGGTGCGCCGAGCTGACCGGTGGTGAGGTGTCCATCTCCTCGTCCGTCGGGAGCTACTACCTGGCCCGGATCCTCCACCTCTGCGGCGACCTCACGCGGGCTCTGGAACGGGCGGAAGCCGCCCTGGCCCGATTCCGTTCCTTCGGCATGCCCGCCTTCCAGGCCGCGACCGGCGGCCTGATCGCCCGGATCCACCTCACCGCCGGGCGGCCGACGGACGCCGTCCGGGCCGCCGAGGAGGCGCTTGCGCCGGCCCACCGCGTCGGCGGGATGCTGGAGGGCACCGTGCTGCGCACGCTCGGCCAGGCCCTCGCCGCCCTGGGCCACCGCAGCCGGGCCGGCGCCTGCCTCGGACAGGCACGCGAGCACTTCCGGCGGCTGGACCTCGACGCCGACGCGGCCGAAACCGAGCGGCTGCTCGGCGTGCTCATCGAATGTCCATCGCCATGACCGAACCTCATGTCGTGCCCCGGTCAACCGGATCGGGGCAGTCGGGAGGAATGCACATGTCCGTCAAGGGAATCCGCCGGGTCGTCCTCGGCCTGGCCACCACCGCGCTCGCCGGCGGGGTCGCACTGACCGGTGCCGGGACGGCGTCGGCATCGAGCGGCGGCGGCTGCGCCGGCCCGGATTGGAAGCAGACCTGTGTCAGCTCCGGCGGCGGCCAGGTGTCGGCGCAGGCGAACACCAACTTCGCCAGCAACAACTGCACCGAGCAGATCATCCTCTGGGACTACACCACCGGCGGCCAGGCGCTCTCCACCTCGTTCCCCTGCCACTCCGGCCAGTACTCCTACACCTACACCCTCAACAACCCGACCCCGGGCCACGACTACAAGGCCGAGGCCCGCTTCTACTGGCAGCCCGGCAGCGGCTACGACTACCAGCTCAGCCCCGACCTCTGGTACTGAGCCACCGGGCCTGAGGTGACAGGGCCCGCCACCCCCGTGGGCCCCGAGCCCGCACCGCGTCCCGCTCCCGACACTCACGGGGGCGGGACGCCCCGGCACCCGGTGGCCCCGCGCCGGGCCCCGCTCCACAGCGGCACCGGCCGGACGTGGCGGTCCACCGGCGGCACCCCCGGGCGCTGACCTACGGCCCCGGGTGCCTCATCCGCACTGTCCCGACCGTGGCCCCTCCACCGTGTCGCCCGCCAGTTGCAGGGTCGGCTGGTTGCCGTGGCAACTCAGTGGTCCCGAAACCTGGTTGGCTTCGAACTCCGGCACGGCGTCCTCGGACAGCAGGCCGCTGCCGCTGTTGCCCGTGATGCTCACCGGAGCCTTCAGCGTGTTGCCGGAGACCTCCATCCCCCCGGTGTTGCCGTTCAGGTTCACCGGGGCCTCGAACGTACTGCCCGCGCAGCCCGTCCCGTCGTCCGGGTCGGAGCCGATCAGCACGAAGCCGGTGGTCCCGTTGACGCTGAGCGGGCCGGTCAGGGTCGACCCGCAGACGGTGAACGCGGCCGCGCCGTCGACGGAGACCGGGCCGTTGATCCGAGCGCCCGAGACGGCCAGGGCGCCGCCCGGCTTCACCGTGACGGGCCCGTCCTGCTCACCGCCGGGGGCCAGGCACAGCGACTGGCCGGAAGCCACCGTCAGGCTGCCGTGGTGCGCCGTGACGCACGGCGTGCTGAACCCGACGGTCACGTCGGTGGGCTGCGCCGCGCTGGTCGCGGTGAAGCTCGAATCGCCGCTGTAGGCGGCGGTGATGTCGCGGTCCCCCGGCTGGAACGTGCCGGTGGTGAAGGCGGCCCGACCGGCGTTCAGCGGCACGGTCGCCAGCGTGGCCGTCCCGTCGAAGAAGGTGACCGACCCTGTCGGGGTGCCCTCGGCCGGGTCGGCCGGGGCGACGGTCGCGGTCACGGTGACGGGGTGTCCGAAGAGCGGCATGGCGGTGTCCGTGGCGAGCGAGAGCGACGTTCCGTACCGGAACGACACCACCGCCTTGCCGTCACCGTGGTGGACACCCTGGAGGAGGGTGACGTCGGTCGCCACCGGCTCCGCGTGGCTGCTGCCCCCGCCACCACCCGCGCCCGGGAAGTAGCCCGGATTGCCGCCACCGGAGCCGCCGCCACCGCCGTGCCAGCCACCACCGCCACCGCCCCCGCCGGGGCCGCCCGCACCGCCGGTGCCACCGGTGCCGCCACTGCCGGGGTCGGGCTCGCTGGTGATGGGGTCGAGGTCGATGCCGGGGGTACCGGGGCCGCCGTTCAGGGTGTTGGGGTTGCCGTGACCGGCCGCGACCTGGTCGCCGCCCCCGCCCGCCAGGCCGGAGCCCAGCGGGCCGTTGCTCTGGCCGCCGTCCTGGCCGACCTCGCCGCCGCCCGCACCGCCCCGCAGCTCGGAGCCGCCGTTGCCGGCGCCACCACCGCCGCCGGCCACCAGGACGCGGTCCCAGCCGCCGAAGCCGCCCACCCGCACGTCCGAGCCGCCACCGCCCGAACCGCCGCCGCCGTGCGCTCCGCCCCCGCCGCGCCCGTGACCGGTGCCGCCGGGACGGGCGAACTCGCCGTGCCGGGACGAGCCGGGGACGCCGGCGGCACCCACGGTGAGCTGGATGGTCTGCCCGGGGGTCACGGGCAGGGTCGCACGGGTCTCGCCGCCGAGGCCGCCGGGCGCTCCGGAGACCGCCGGGTGGGGATCGATGTAGCCCGCCGCGCTGCCGCCCTCGGCGCCGAACAGGTCGATGCTCACCGCGGTCACGCCGAGCGGCACGGTGAAGGTGTCCGTACCGACCGAGTCGTAGGTGCAGGTCGGCTGCGGCGAGGTGGTGAAGGAACCGCCGCTGCCGCAGGGCGCGGCCGCGCTGGCTGTGCCGGCGCCCGCGGTGAGGGGCACGATCGTGACGGCGACGAGGCCGGCGGTACCGGCCACCGACATCATCCTGGATCTGAACATGGTCCGACGGGGGCTCGGGCTGCTGTCGCTCATGGGATTTGACACTCTTCTCCGGTCAGCTGGAACCGGGGTGGGGGGACGGACGATCCGCAGGCGGGTCGGGCCCGCCTGCGGATCCCCGTCCACCGATGGATCGGGAACCGGTCGGTCAGACGCCGTCGTTGGCGCAGAGCGCCCAGACGTCGGCGTAGGTGTTGGGGGAGCCGACTCCGCCCGCGTGGGCGTCGGCGGTCCAGTACGAGGCCGTGGTGGTGCCGTCGCTGACCGGGTTGCCGCCGGAGTCGCTGGGGAAGCTGCCGTTGAGGTGGTCGCCCTGCGAGCCCGGGCCGGTGTAGTCGGTGGTCGTCACGCTGCCGCCGCTGGCGTCGGCGCCGCCGCTCACCAGCTTGCCGTCGGTGCCGCAGCCGACCGTCACGAGCGTGTTCGCGCCCGGCGAGGACGAGGTGCTCACCTCGGCGTGGTGGACCTTGATCGTCACGCCGCTGACGTCGATGTTGCTGCCGCTGCAGATCGCGTAGGCGTAGGTCTCGTTGGTGGTGCCGCCACCGCCACCGTTCCAGCCGACCGCCGTCCACGAGTCGGGGCCGCTCTCACCGTCGGCGGCCGCCTTGAGGCCGTAGTCGTGCGCGGAGTCGGCGAAGGTGGGAAAGCTCGCGATCGGCTTGAGGCTGCCGACGCTGGCCGGGGTGGTCCGCGCGCCGCCGCCGAGCAGGACGGTGTTGGCCGGACAGGTCGCCGTGACCGCGAGCGGCGTCGAGGCCGCGGACGGGCCGGCGTCCTTGTTCATGACGGTCTGGGTGTGGTTGATCAGGTTGCTGGTGAAGCACACCGCGTACGGGGTGGACGAGAACGAGCTGTTCACCGCGCCGCCACTGCCGCCGATACCGAGCCAGTGGGTGTTGTCGGTGCCCACCACACCGGTCGAGCCGGTGTACTCGGTCGAACCGTCCGAGCTGGGCTCGGTGCCGTTCACGTGGTTGCCGGGAGACGCCGAACCGGTGCCGATGGTCTGCGAGATGCCGCCGCCGGAGATGAGGCCGCCGGCGCAGTCCGCATGGGTCGATATCTCGGAGAAGGTGGTGGTGGGGCCGGCGGTGGCGCCGGGGGTCTTCACCGTCACGCTCACCGTGTTGGCGTACGCGACGCCCGGTACCGCCAGGGCCAGTACGGCGCCCACGACCAGTGCCTTACCCGCGGCGAAGCGCCGCAGAGATCTGCTTCCCATCGAATTCTCCCTTGTTGATTCCGACGCGACGGACGCGGACCGGCAGCCCGCAGGGGCTGCGGGCAGCCGGGGATCGGCTTCCATGGACCGGGCGACCGTCACGGGCCTGCCAGGCGAAGCGGATGCCGAAGGTGCGCACGGCGGTACCCGTGGACCAGCCGCAGCGCCGCCCTCATGATGGGTCGCAGATGCTGGCGGCAGCAACGTCGGAGGCTCGCATCTACGGCCTGCTCAGCTGGCCTGTCCTAGCAGATACGACACTTGACAGATCTTCGCTCCAGGACCATGGCCGGTCGGCCGGAGACGATCGATGGGGCGCGCTCAACGCGCAGCCGGCACTGACGCCGCCCCGGGCCCGGAGCGGATCGACCGTCGGTACGGCTCGGCCCCGGGGCCGCCGCGGCGGCGACGGCCCGCCGAGGTCGAGGCCGAGGTCGCCGTCGCCGTCGCCGTCGCCGTCGCCGTCGCCGTCGGCAAGTGGAGCTCCTCGGTCCGGACGGGCACCACCGCCCGTCCGGACCCCAACTACCCTGCGTGTCCCAGCGCCCCGGTCAGACCCACCGACGGCGTACCGCCTTGACTCCCGCGTCGAATCGGCTGCTCGCCCCCAGGCGGGTCATCAGCTCGGCCACCATGCGGCGCTCGGTCCGGACAGAGACACTGAGGCGTTTGGCGGCGACCGCATCGGTCAGCCCCTCCGCCAGAAGGCCGAGCAACTTCCGCTCCATGAAGCTTGGTTCAGCCGCAGGCCCCTGGCCCGTACCGGTGGTCACACTGCGCATGACTACCCGCCCCCTCCGAGGGTGTTCGAGTGCAGCATGGATACACGGGCGCGCCCAGGTGAGGGGCCGCCATCGTTGATCACGCAGGGAGCGGCCCCAGGCGCAGTCGGCAAGCCGCCGCTGCCTCACCCCGTGCCAGCCCCCATTTTTCCGGGGCCGCCCTCTCTGCACAGCGAAGTCTTCCAAGCCACCGGCCGGTTCCCGAGTTACTCGGATGATCCCGGATGATTCCGGACGGTCGGGTACTCTGCGCGCAGGGACGCGCGACGACCAGGGGGTGGGTGAGCGGTGGCCAGGGGGGCCGATGCACGGGGGGATCGGGGTCCGGATGCGGCACCGTCGCCGGAGGGTGCCTGTGACGCGGCCCAGTTCATCGCCCTGCTGCGGTCGCTGAAGATCTGGGCGGGCAATCCCTCGTTCCAGGAGCTGGCCCGGCGCAGCGGGCTGGCGCGCAGCACCCTTGCCGATGCGCTCAGCCTGAACCGGCGTGGGCTGCCCCGGCTGGAGGTGGTCACCGCGCTGCTGACGGCCTGCGGCGTGACCGGCCGGGAGTCGGCTTCCTGGCAACGCACGTGGCGGGCCTTGCAGGACGCTGAAGACCGCCGCCCGGTGCGGCACCCGGCGGAGCCCGCCGACGGCTCATCCGGCGCTGGGAGCGCCACGGCACCTGCACAACTCCCCCGTTTCCTCCTGGACTTCACTGGGCGCGAGGAGGAACTGACAGCCCTGCGCCGCCTGTTCGCAGAGGCGGGCGCCCTGACGGCCGGCGGCATGGTGGTCATCTCCGCGATGACCGGCGCGGGTGGAGTCGGGAAGACCTCGTTGGCGCTGCACCTGGCACATGAGGTCCGCGAGCGGTACTTGGACGGTCAGCTCTTCGTGAACCTTCGCGGCACCTCGCGGACACCCTTACGGACGGGTGAGGCACTCACCCAGTTCCTGATCTCGCTGGGAGTGCCGCACGAGGCCGTTCCCGAAGGCGACGACAGCAAGTCGGCGCTGTTCCGCAGCATGCTGGCGCCACGCCGCATGCTGATAGTCCTGGACGACGCGCGGGACGCCGCCCAGGTCCGCGGACTGATCCCCGGGGCCGGCCCGCACGCTGTGCTGATCACCAGCCGAAGCCGCCTTCCGACCCTCGAGAGTACGCATCGTGTCGCACTGGACGTGATGGAGCAGGACGAGGCGCGCGAGCTCCTCGGCCGACTCGTCGGCGAGGAGCGGCTGCGAGACGAACCGGAGGCGACTCGGGACATCCTGCGCTCCTGCGCCGGACTGCCACTGGCGATCCGCATCATCGCGGGCCGCCTGATCGCCGCCCCCACCATGGGACTACGCACACTCAGCGGACTCCTGGCCGACCAGAACCGCCGACTCGACGAGCTGGAGATCGAGGACCAGGCGGTCAGGGCCAGCTTCGGTGCGGGCCATGACCTGCTCAACGCCGAACAGGCCCAGGTGTTCAGGCTACTCGGCCTCTGGACCGGGCCGGCAGTCGGTCCCCTCGCGGCGGCAGCCCTCTGCGGCCGTCCGATGCGGTGGACGCAGTCCGTGCTGGGGCAGCTCAGCGCCCTTCACCTGCTCGGCACCACGCAGCCCGAGTGCTACGCCCTCCACGATCTGCTGCGTCTGTTCGCGGCCGAGCGCGCCGAACAGGACGAACCGAGTGATGCGAGGGCGGCGGCCCTCCACCGCCTGCTGGCCTGGTACCACTCGGCAGCAGCCGCGGCCACCCGGGCGCTGAACCCGGAGGCCCAGCTTCCACCCGTCGACTCCTTCGGGGCGGCCGAACTCGTCCCGGTCTTCGACACCGCCGAGGCCGCACTGCTGTGGTACGAGGGCGAGCGCGCCAATCTGGTCGCAGCCGTCCGGCAGGCGGCCGAGGCCGAGCTCCACTCCCTCTCATGGCGCCTGGCCAAGACCCTGTGGGCCTTCTTCAACCTGCGCAAGTACTGGGACGACTGGGAGGAGACCGCCCGGCTCGGGCTGGCGGCCGCGCGCGCCGGAGCGGATCTCGAGGGCGAGGCTGTGATGCTCAACTCCCTGGGCGTCCTGGCGCATGACCTTCACAGGTTCGACGACATGGAGGCCAGTTGCCGAGCGGCCCTTGAGATACAGCGCCGTCGCGGCGACCGACGGGCCATCGCCACGGCTCTGGGCAACCTCAGCGTGGCCTACCGCAAGCTCGGCCGCCTGGAGGACGCCTACGAGAACCAGCTCCAGACGCTGGCGTTCTTCGTGGAGCTCGGCGACACCTACAACGAGGGCGCGACCCGGCTCAACCTGGTCCGCATCCTGCGGGACCTGCACCGACCCGCCGAGGCACTGGAGCAGTGCCTGCGGTCGCTGGCCGTCTTCCGCGACCTGGGCAACACCTATGCCCAGGGCGCGGCCCTCAACACCGCTGCCGCCACCTGCCTCCAACTCGGCGAGCACCAGCAGGCGATCGACTACGTGACCGAGGCCCTGTCGATCCGGAGTGCGACGAACGACCAGCACGGACAGGCCCGATCGCTGGACACGCTCGGACAGATTCTCCGCGAGCTCGGTCGGGAAGAGGAGGCTCGCGCCCATTGGACCCGGAGCCTGGGCCTGTTCACCGAGCTCAACGACCCCTATGCCGCCACCCTCAGGGCCCGCCTCGGTAGCTGAACGCGGGACCGGCCGGCGGGCAGAGAGCCCGAGGCCGGGTACTGTCCCATGCCTGCTGGGCGCACGGGCGGCCCACCCCTACCAGCCCACCCGCAAGATCACGGAACTTCGCGACGCCCCTGACAGCAAGCTGCCAGACACCGGAACGATCCGTTGACGGAGCGTCAGGCCACCAACACGATGGTCACTGCGGCGATCGACGGGCATTCGGTCCGCGACACCGTTGGGTCAAGAACGGGGAAATCAATGGTGGCACTGCGCAACAAGATCGCAGCACTCGCCCTCTCCGCCGGCGTTCTCGCCGGCGGGGTGGCGATGGCCTCGCCGGCCAGCGCTTCGACCACGTCCTGCTCGGCGGCCCGGGGCGTCGAGGTGTGGGAGTACTCGAACTACGGCGGTGGGTGCGTGATGTTCACGTCGAGCACCGCCGACACCCGGAGCATCCGCTACCCGAGCGGCAACAACGTGTACGCCTTCGCGGGGACCGCTGAGAACAACTACCCGTGGACGGTCAAGCTCTGCTACGAGATCAGTGGTAACGGGGGGTGCCAGTACTACGGGCCCGGGCCCTACTCGGCCAACCTCAACTTCCAGGGTGCCGGCTCCGTCTACATCTAGCCGCATCGGCACCACCAGGTGAGTGACTGCGCTGGCTGCGGAATGCGATCCGCAGCCAGCGCCCACTGACGGAAAGGGATTTCCCCGTGCGACGGATCGTCGTATGTGGCGCTGTGGCGGCAATGATCACCGCCGCGAGTGCTTGCGCAACCGGGCACTCAAACGCAAAGCCCGGGCCCGCCGACACCATCAGCGGTTCGGATTCGGCCGTGGTGGCGCCGACTGCGCCCGCTGGATTGTTTCTGGCGATACCGCTGCCTCTCGACGCGTACGGTCGGACCAGCAGTCAACTCGCGAATCTCACAGCGGCCTTCAACATCCTCGACCACAAGTGCATGAAGGCCGAAGGCTACGATTACCCACCTGCGCAGTTCCTCCGGCCGCAGCAGATACCGGCGACTTCGGCCAACTTCATGCGGTACGGAGAGGACACGGACCAAGCCGCCGATCTCAGCCGCAGCGACTTCGGCTACTACCAGACCGGACACCGCGGCGACCCCGATCCGACTCTCTCGATGTCCCAGGCGGAGCACGTCGCACAGTTCGGCAAGCCCGGTGGCAAGCCCGGCGGCTGTGCCCAGCAGGCCTCGGACCAACTGTCGGCGAACGGGGGCGACTACGCGCAACCGGCAGTCACGGTCGGCAACCTCGATCGGCAGTCGTTCCTCGCCTCCCTCGAGGACAGTCGGGTCAAGGAAGTGATCGCCTCCTGGTCAGCCTGCATGCGAGGGCGTGGATACGCGGTCGAATCTCCGGTGGGCACACACACCAACGTCTTCGAGTGGCAGCACGATGAGCGACTCGCTGACGTCGCATGCAAGCGGCAGGTCGACCTGATCCGGGTCTGGTCGGGCGTCGAGACCGAGATCCAGAAGAGGTCGATCGACGAGAACGCGCAGGCACTGGACCTCGAGAAGCAGCGGTGGGAGACCACCGTACGCAACTCGGCGTCAGTGATCGCCACGAGCGGCCACTAGGTCCTTCCAAGGGGGCAGGGGCGGAACGTGGGTGTCAGCGCTTGTCCGGCAGCAGGAACGCGCGGCGCTCCTCGGTGCTGAGCTCCCGGAACACCCTCTTGTGGGCGCGCCGCAGCAGGCCGTCGACGTCGTGTCCGGCCAAGGTCCAGATGCGTACGGTTCGGTCGCGGGAGGCGGTCGCGAGGCGCGTGCTGTCAGGGTGCCAGGCGAGGCCGTTGCTCCAGTCGGCGTGGACGCCGAGTACGGCGACCTGGGTGGCGGCGTCCGGGTTCCAGAGTCGGACCGTGCGGTCACGGGACACGGACGCGATGCAGGCGCCGTCAGGTGACCAGGCGACGTCCTGGACTGGGCCCTCGTGGCCGGCCATGACGGCGAGTTCGGTGCCGCCGAACGGGTCCCACAGGCGAATCGTGTGGTCGCGGGAGCCGGTGACCAGGCGGCGGCCGTCGGGTGACCAGTGGACTCTCCAGACGTCGTCCAGGTGGCCGTGCAGGGTGGTGACGGGGATGCCGACGGTGGCGTCCCAGACGATGGCGGTGCGGTCCGTGCTGGACGTGGCGAGGTAGCGGCCCTCCGGTGACCAGGCCGTACCGCCGATCCAGTCCGCGTGGCCGCGCAGAACGTGGACGGTCGCACCGGTGGCGGCGTCCCAGATGCGAGCCGTGCCGTCGCGGGAGGCGGTGGCTATGCGGTTGCCGTCGGGGGACCAGGTGACGTAGGACAGTTCGGCGGCGTGCCCGCTCAGGACGATGTCATCGCCACTGCCGTCCGCCCGCCACACGACGGCTGCGCCGTCGCGCAGAGCGGTGACCAGACGAGTGCCGTCTGGGGCCCATGCCACCGCGGACACCTCACCGCCGCGCCGAAGGCGGGTCGTACGGCCGGTGGCGATGTCCCGGATACGCACGGAGCCGTCCTGACAGGCAGAGGCGATGCACGTCCCATCGGGCGCCCACGCCACGTGGAGGACCGCATCGGCCTGGCCGCCGAAGAGATCGGTCGATTCGGTGACGTCCCACACAGCAGCGGTCCGGTCACGGGAGGCGGTCGCCAGCCGCTTCCCGTCGGGGGACCAGGAGACGCCGTAGATGGTGTCCGCGTGGTCGGTGAGCCGGACATCCCCACTGGTGCCGTCGAGGCTCCACAGGTGGGCCGTACGGTTCGCGTCGCCACCGGCAAGGCGGGTGCCGTCCGGAGACCAGGCCAGGGAGTTGATGACCTCCGGGTTCTCCAGCGTCCGCTGTGCCTCCCATCCGACGGTGTCCCAGATCCGAACGGTCCGGTCACCGGAGGCCGAAGCGAGCCGACGGCCGTCGGGCGACCATCGGACCGACTCGATGTTGTCCTGGTGATCGGTGAGCACCGTGACGAGAGCTGCCGTGGCTGAAGCCCAGACCCGCACCGTGCCGTCTTCTCCGCCGCTGGCCAGGTGTTCTCCGTCCGGTGACCACGTCACGCTCCAGACCATGCGCTCGTGCCCGCGCAGCACCGCGCATTCGGCGTACGTGTCGGTGTCCCAGATCCGCACGGCGCGGTCGCTGCCGACGGACGCGAGGCGGGTGCTATCGGATGACCAGGCGACACCGCCGACCCCCTGCTCCCGGTCGCCGGTCGCCGCCGTGTGGCGCAGGACGGCCAGTTGGGCCCAGGTGCCCGTGGACCAGACGCGGACGGTGGAGTCCCTGCAGCCGACGGCCAGCCTGAGCCCGTCGGGGGCCCAGACCACCGCTTGCATCCAGGCACCGTCCCCCTCGAGCACGACCGGTTGGTCGTCGCCCTCCGGGCGCCACACGCGGACGGTGCCGTCGTCGCTCGACACAGCCAGCAGCTGAGCGTCCGGCGACCAGGCCACCGCGGATGCGCCGCGTTCGAAGCCGCGCAGCACCGCGCGCAACCGTGAGACGCCCAGCACCGTGTGCAGCGCCTGGACCGCTCCGGGTGTGGCCGCGCACTCCTCGACTGCCGCAAGGGCGGCGAGCACGGCGGTCTCGGGCTCCGTGTCGAGGCGTTCGAGGGCTCGGACGGCCACCGCGTCCGCGGCACGTTCCCTCGCCGCCCGATCCGCTCGTTGCGACCGGTCCACGAACTCTTCGACCAGCGGCGTCGCGCCGACCGTCCGCGCCGACTGCGCCAGCCACCGCCGTGCGACAGACAGCCGCTCCCCTGTGAGGAGGTACGCGTCCTGGCGCTCCGCGCGGTCCCAGTCCTGCACCCAGCGTTCCAGCTCGGTGCGGCGGCGCAGGTCCTCGGTACGCGCGGCGACCGCCTGGCGCAGCGGCGCCCACTGGCGGAACAGCGCCTCGTGCGCCACGTCCAGTACGTCCCCGTCGCTGGAGAGCAGGCGTCCGGCGACGAAGGCGTCGGCGACCTCCCGCTCATGCGGGGCGAGGTCGCCGCGGCGGACCCGGCGACGGGTGGCCTCGTTGCCGTCGACGGTGACGAACCGCAGCAGGGTGGGGATCCCAGGTGCGTCCGCCAGTTCGGCGGCGATCTGGTCGGCCCTCTCGGACAGGGCTCCAGCGACGCCGCCGAGGGCGCGGTAGGTTTCTTCGGTCACCGTCCCGCCGGACCCTCCGGCGCGTAGGTACAGCTCCTGGAGCGTGTAGGCGAGCAGGGGCAGCGCGTCGCCGCCTCCGCAGTCGTCGACCATGCGGGCCACGACCCCAGGCGCGAAGGTCAGCCCGGCCTGCTCGGCGGGCTTTTCGATCACCTCGTACAGCGCGTCCCGAGCGAGCGTGCCGACGACGGTCGGCTCGCGCACCAGCTCGGAGAAGCCGGACTCCAGGAGCCCGGTGAGGAAGTCCGAGCGCAAGGTAGCCACCATCCACAGCCGCGGGTCACGGCGCAGCGCGTTCCGTACGGCGGCGAGAAACGCGTCGCGCTCCTCGGGCCCGGACAGGGTGAGCAACTCTTCCAGTTGGTCGATGACGAGCAAGGCGGGTCGTTCGGACGGCAGTCGGGTCAGTCGCTGTTGCAGGGTGCCGACCGGGTCCACCCCTGGCGAAAACGGTGCTGCGACCGCCCAGCGCCCCCGCCGCCGGGCCAACGCCGGCAGCAGCCCGGCCCGGACCAGCGACGACTTGCCACTGCCCGACGGCCCAACCACGGTCACGAACCGCTGCGCCCGCCTCGGCGCCGCCGGGTGCAGCCGTCCGACCAGGTCGGCGATCTCCCGGTCCCGCCCGAAGAAGACGGCTGCGTCGTCCTCTGTGAAGGCTTCCAGCCCCGGGTACGGAGGTTGGGCCCGGTCCCACATCCGGCGCACCGGCGACGGCCGGTCGAGGACGTGCAGCGCGATCTGGCCTCCGACGAGAAGGACCAACGCGACGCCGGTCAACGGCACCGACCAGTCCCGCAACAGCCTCAGCGGCAGCGGCACATGGTCCGTTTGGCCGGTCGCGTAGTTGGTCGCCATGCCCAGCAGGGTCCCGATCAACATGAGCAGGACATCGACCACGAGTTTGATGGGTCGTCGCTCCACAGATCAACAACCTATCCGGCGGAGAGGCCCTGATGGTCGGATCCCCACAAGTGGCTGCTGTCGTTCCGATCTGGGGCCGTTGGACACGTCGGCTGCGCGCGGCGCTGATCACCGGCGGCGGCTCGAAGCCGTGCCCACCTCCAGATGGCCTCTCGGCCTTTGCCAAGAGGCCGTACATCCCGCCGCGACCGGAGGCCAACTACCGTGGGCAGTCGGCTCGCTGGGTGGCGATCAGGTCGCGGTAGCAGACGTGGGACGCCTTCGGGGTGCGGCGCCGGGTCAGGATCGGCTCATGCCCACGGCAGCGCGGCGCGGGTCTTCCAGTACGCGTCGGCGGGCTCGGCGAGCGCCGCCAGCCGGTCGAGCTCCGCGGGCTCGAGGTCCAGCCGGGCAGCGGTGAGGTTCGAGGCCAGCTGTGCCGCGGTAGCCGCGCCGGAGAGCACGATGCCGGCCCAGGGCTGGGCTGCGACCGCGGCCAGCGCGATGGAATCGCAGGACGCGCCGGTCCTGGCGGCGAGAGCGCGCAGTTCGGTCGTGTCGGGTCCGGTGGCGTTGCGGTCGGCGAGGCGGCCGTTGGCCATGCCCTCCTTCACCACCACCAGCAGGCCGGCCGCATGGGCTTCGGCCAGCGCCGGTCCGGCGGACGGCTCCAGCAGATTCCAGGTGGACTGGACGGCTTCGAACAGCGGACGGCCCGCCACCTCCACCTCCAGCGCCGCCCGGACCGTCTCGCTCTGAGCCGGGCCGCTGGTGGACAGACCCACTCGGACGCCCTCCGCGGCCAGCTCGGCCAGCCGCGCGTGCAGCGCGCGGTCGGTCAGCGCCGGGCTGTCCAGCGTGACGGAGTGCACCAGATAGACGTCCAGCCGCGGGCCCAGCAAGGCCCTGGTCTCCCGGATCTGCCGGTCGAACACCGCCGTCGAGTGCTCCTTGACCTCGTGCACGGGCACGCCCGAGGCCTGCCAGTCAGCGGTGTAGGTGTATCCCCACTTGCTCCCCACCACCACCTCGGCCGCCGCCTGCGGCCGGGCGGCCAGCCACCCGCCGACGAACTCCTCGGCCCGGCCGTACGACCGCGCCGTGTCGAAGTACCGCACCCCGGCGGCATAGGCGGCGTCGAGCAGCGCGTGCGTACGGGCTCGCAGCGCCTCGACGCTCCGCTCGAGAGGCAGGTCGAGGTCGCGGCCGAGCGTGATGTAGCCGGGCCGGCCGACGGCCGCCGTGCCGAGGCCGAAGCGTGCGAGTGGCGATCCGCTGGCAGGGCCCGCGGTGGGTGTGGTCGCCATGGCGGAGCTCCGTTCGATGGTTCCGGCGGGCGGGGCAGGGCACTCCGTCCGGATCCGACTCTATCCACCACCCCGGCCACCACCGACGCCCCGCTGCGACGGTCCGTCACCCGCTCGGGAGCGCCGCCGCAGCGTCAGGCCCGAACCACGCCCCTCGGCGCGGGCACCTTCAGCTCGTCCAGGGCGTGGGCTTGGTGCGCCAGCGCCTGCTGGAGTTCGGCGATCACGACACCACCGTCAGCACGATCTTGCCTTGGATGTGGCCCTGCGCGGCTCGCGTGTGTGCGCTGCCCGCCTCGGGCAGCGGGTAGGTGCTGTCCACCCCGACCTGCAGCTTGCCCTCGTCGAACAAGCGCCCGATCTCGGCGAGCTGGGGGCCGTTGGAACGCACCTGAATGGTCGAGACGGTGATGCCCAGACTCGCCGTCTCGTCCGGATCGTACTGGGCGAAGAACACCGGAAGCATGGTGCCGCCGCGCTTGAGCACGCTCAGGAAGCGTGAGCTGTCCGGGCCACCGACGGCGTCGATCACCAGGTCGACACCGTTGACCACGTCCGCCGCCTGCGTCCTGGTGTAGTCGATGAACTCATCGGCGCCGAGCTTGCGCAGGAACTGCTCGTGCCGCCCGGAGGCCACCGCGATGACGTGTGCCCCCTTCCATTTCGCCAGCTGCACCGCGAAGTGACCCACTCCACCGGCAGCCCCGTTGACCAGCACGGTCATCCCTGGCGTGATCGGCACCGGTCGGTGCACCTGACCGGTGAAAACCGACGGCACGTCGTGGCCGAGATCCACCAGGTACTGCCAGGCCGTCAGCACGGCCATCGGCGCCCCGGCCGCCTGCACGTGGTCGATACCGGCCGGCTTGTGAGCCAAGTCCGAAGCCGGTGCGGCCACGTACTCGGCGTAGGTCCGGCCGTCGAATCCGGGGAACCGGAGCATGCCGAAGACCTCGTCACCGACGGCGAACCCCGACACGTCCGGAGCGACCGCCTGGACCACGCCCGACATGTCCGTTCCGGGGACCAGCGGGAACTCCAGGGCCGGCCTCATCTCCGCCGGCATGACCTTCATCCCCTCACGCAGGTACCAGTCCGGCGGGTTGATGCCCGCCGCGTGCACCCGGACGAGCACTTCTCCCGGGCCGATCTCGGGAACCGGTACCTCGTCATACTGCAAAACCTCCGGCCCGCCCGCTTCATGGAACTGGATCGCCTTCATCGCGTCTGTCGCCTTCCTGTTCTTGGGGAAACGTTGTTCCTTGAGTCAACGCCCACCGCGGCATCGCCGTCCAAGACCAGTCCGGCAACCTGCTCATGCCGAAACGGCATGACGCGTACGCTGCGATGATGAACGATCCCGGACAGGACCTGGAACTGCGGTTGGTGCGCTACTTCACCGTGGTCGCGGCGCACCAGCACTTCGGCCGGGCCGCCGCCGACCTGCACGTGGCCCAGCCTGCGCTGAGCCGCCAGATCCAACGGCTCGAGAAGCATCTCGGCACACGACTGCTGGACCGCGTACCTCAGGGCACCCGGCTCACTGCGGCAGGCCAGAGGTTCCTCCCCCGGGCCCAAGCCCTGCTGCAGGCCGCGCGCCAGGCCGAACTGGCCGTGCGCGAACAAGCCGAGATTGAACGAATCACCATCGGCTACGTTGAGGACCTGGTGATCACTGCCGCCGTGGAGGAACTGCGCCGCCGTTACCCGGCCGCCGAGATCACCACCCGGTACCTGAGCTGCCGCGACGTCGGGGCACTGTCCGACAGGCACGTCGACGCCCTGATCGCGCGGGCCCCACTGCCGCTCGCCGCCGACGTCTTCAGCACCCCGTTGTACGAGGAGCCCCGGATGCTCGTGGTCCCACGCGGCCATCCCCTGGCCGACCGCCCGTCGGTGACCTCGGAAGAGCTGGCCGGCGAGGAGGCGGCGCCATGCCCGTTCGAGACCGCGGACTGGACTTCCTACCGGCTCCTCGGGGCCGACGTGCCGCCGGTCGAGAGCTACGAGGACAAGCTCGAACTCGTCGCGAGTGGCAGGGCGATCGCCGTGCTCCCGGTCGGCGACCGGCGTAGCTCACTACGCCCCAACCTCGTCACCGTCCCGATCGAGGGCGCTCCTTCCAGCCAGGTCGTCCTGGTCAGCCGCAAGGGCGACCCGAATCCGATGATCAGGAATCTCCGACTGGTGGCCAGGGCCGTCCTGACCGCCCCGGCAGCCTGACCCTCGCGCGGGTCCTGCACCCGCACGGCATCCCCGCGACCGTCTACGAGGCCGGGACGTCGGCGAACGCCCGCACGCAGGGCGGTCAGCTCGCCATCCACGAGGACAACGGGCAGCCCGCCCTCGACGCGGCCGGGAGCCCCAGGACGCTCACCTCACCCTGCACTCACCAGGCCCGGAGAACGCACGAAGGCCGCTTCCGCATGACTGCGGAAACGGCCTCAGCCCGGTGGAAGCGCTGGTCGGGACGACAGGAATCGGTACGAGGCGACTTGGGAAGGTCACCCCGTTCAACCAGAGCCTCGTCGCGTTTGTGACGGCCTGGCCCGCCCCCCTTGGACCGCCGCGACCTACGGACTCACGTGATCACCGGACTTGGAAACGCCCCCGCTCGGCTGACCGTTGGCGAGAGCCGGGATGCATCCGAGCGATCGGCTCCGCGGTCGGTCCGTGACCGCTCGGTCAGGCTTCGGTGGGTCGCGCGTCACTCGGCGTCGGGCCCGGCGAGGGGTGGACGGCTTCGCGCTCGGTGGCGGCCTGGTGGAGGAGCATCACCGGGTGCCCGCCGACCCGCTCGGGTTCCTGACCGGTGAACCGGGCGAACACGGTGCCGTCGGGTGTGGTGAGGGTGCGGCTCGTGCCCGATTGGCGGTACTCGCTCCACGACTCCCAGCCCTCGCTGGTGATGCTGACGTCCGACCAGCGGATGGGGCGCATGGTGTGGCCGCTGCCGATCACGAGGCCGTCTTCGAAGCAGTAGAGGCGCTCCAGGCGGCCTCCTCGGCGTCGCTCGAAGCGGGGCCAGAAGGCGGGGCCTGCCATGCCCAAGCCCATGAACAGCCCACAGGTGACGAGTACCCCGTCGGGCCAGAGCGGGGCACCGAGGACCAGCTCGTAGCCGAAGAGCCCGAGGAACAACAGGCCCAGCGTCATGAAGAACCCGTCGCCGACCGTGGACCCCGGGACCGCGATGCCCCGGTAACGGCCCAGGCCGCCGGCGGCTCCCACCGCCAGCGCCGCCTCGTGTTCGCTCACGCGCCCCTCCCCGCCTCCACGGCCCGCCCCCGTCGTGCGGGGTCCCGCCCTTTCCCGGGGAGACGATGGGGAACGCGTGGGGGTTCCGCGACCGACGTGGCGCGCCCCGCCGCGCAGGTGGATGCCTCCACCGCCATGCGTCCGGGCACCGGCCCGGTGGCGCGCAGCAGGCTCTACGCTACGGGACAGCGGCAGGACGCGACCGGGGGCGACGTGAGTACGCACAAGGGCATGGCCGAGTGGGGCTATGAGCTGTTCATGGAGCGGTACCGTGAGCGGCGCTACGGCCTCGCTCGGGAGGGTGATGCCGATGCCGGAAAGGGCGTCGTCCCGGGCGGGTTCGAACCGTGTTTGGTGACCCTGTTCCGGTTGCTGGCGTCACGGGACGCGGATGGTGCCCGCGAGCCCGTTCCGCTGTGGCATCTGAGGGCACTCGCCCGGACCGGTCACCTCGCGCGGGCGGCCGAGCTGGCGTTCGCGATCAGCGACGAGCCCAAGCAGGGCGAAGCGCTGCTGGCGCTGGTGGAGGAGGCGGCCGGCGCGGGAGACCTGCTCGGGGCCCAGGCGCTGGTCGACTCGATCCGTGTGAGGGACTGCCACGATCGTGCCCTGGTCGCGCTGGTGCCGGCGTGGGCCAGGGCCGGTGAACTCGACCGGGCCCTCGCGCTGGCGGAGCGGGTCCGCTATCCGCACAACTGGGGCATCACCTGGGCCCTCCTGGCGAAAGCGCTGGCGGACACCGGGGACTTCCGCGGCGCGCTCGACTTCGCCGACCGCGCCGCGGACAGTGCGTCCTCACGGGTGCTCACCCTCCTTCTCGACGTGGCCACCGCAGCCGGCGACTACGTCCGGGCCGGTGACCTCGTCGACCGTCTGGAGGACCTCGCCCGGCTCCAGGGACCCGGCGCTCAGGGGCACGACCCGGGCGGGCCGCGACCGCTGACGGCGATCCTGGTCCCCGAGGTCGGCCGCGGCGACCTGGATCGGCTCGACGCCCTCCTGCGCCGTCCGGGAACATCGCCCCTCTACCCCGCGGTCATGGTCGACGTGCTGGAGGCGGCGGCCGAGACCGCCGGAGCGGAGGTGGTCCTCGCGCTGGTGGAACGGACGCAGACACTGCTCGACGCCTGCAGCCCCACTTCCTGGTACGCCGACGACCTGCGGGCGGCGGCGGCGCTGATGCTGGCCCGGCACGGTCAGGTCGAGTGGGCCATGGCCCTCGCCGACGCGATGAACGCCCCCCACCTCCGTGCGGGTTGGCAGGCGGAGATCGTCGGGGAGCTGGCCCGCGGCGGGGACACGGGCCGGGCCGAGACGCTCGCCCACGCGATCACCGACCGACGGGCACGAGCCAGAGCACTGATCGCCGTGGTCGAGGAGTTGGCCCGGCGCGGGGAGACGGACCGAGCCCAGGCGCTCACCCGGGCGATCACCGACCTGTGGGCGCGCGGGCACGCACTGGTCCCCGTGGTCGAGGAGTTGGCCCGGCGCGGGGAGACGGAGCGGGCCGAGGCGCTCGCCGACACGATCGCCTTCCGCGAGACACGGGACCGCGCGCTGTTCGTCGTCGCGGGGCTTGCCGCGCCGTCCGACGCCCGCAGGCTCGCCGCACGACTCGCCGCGCTCGGCGGTTGGTACGGGATCACCGGTCTCCTGGAACAGTTGGCACCCCAGGGGATAACGGCGGTCACCGATGCCTTGACCGCGTGACCCGTGACGGCGTAGCGGCGGGCCCCCGGGACCGGTGACCCTGGGCCGCGGCAGGAGCGCGCCTCGCACGCTCCTGGGCATCGCCGGACCAGCGCAACGACAAGATCACCGGACTTCCAACACCCCTGCCCCTTGAGCCCAGCCGCAGTGCATACCTTCACGGCGGATCCCTGACCTCCGTTCAGGCCCCGGGGATCCGCCGCCTGCCTCTACAGCCAAGCCGCGTGGGCCTTCGGCGGGAAGCCGGATGCCGGGGCGGCCGCCGTGGGCGGGTGGGTTACCAGGGCAGCGGGCCCTCCGCGTCGGTGTAGGTGCCGGTGGGACCGTCCGGGGTGAGGCCGGCCATGCGGACGATGATCTCGGCACCCTGTTCGACGGTCTGGATGCCGGTGTTGCCGTTGAGGTCCGTCCTGGTGAAACCGGGCTCGACGGCGTTGATGCGCATGTTCGGGAACGCCTTGGCGTACTGCACGGTGATCATGTTGACGGCGGCCTTGGAGGCCGGGTAGGCGACGCCGGGGTACAGGTAGGTGGGAGTGTCGACGGTGGTGACGCGGGTGAGCGAGGCCAGGCCGCTGCTGACGTTGACGACGACGGGGGCGGCGGAGCGCTGCAGCAGCGGCAGGAACGCGTGGGTGACGCGTACCGTGCCGAAGACGTTGGTTTCGAACGTGCTCCGCATCAGGTCGGCGGTGACGTCCGCGGCGCCGATGATGCCGTTGTCCTCGAACCGCTCCTCGACGCCGGCGTTGTTGACCAGCACGTCGAGGCCGCCGTCGGCCTCGACGGTCTTCGCGGCCGCGGTGACCGAGGCGTCGTCGGTGACGTCGATGACGACCAGCCGCGCGCCCAACTGCTCGGCGGCGCGACGCCCGCGCTCGGGGTCCCGGCTGCCGATGTACACGGTGTGGCCTGCGGCGACGAGTTGACGGGCGGTCTCGAAGCCGAGCCCCTTGTTCGCTCCGGTGATCAGTGTTGTGGTCATGCCTCCACGATGCCGCGCGGCGATGCCGTCAGCCAGGCGTCCGGTCTTCCTGGGACTGTCAGTACCAGGCACCCGCGGGTGCGGTGGTGCACAGTGGTGGCATGGCGACCACGGAGTTCGGGCAGACGGTGCGGCGCTGGCGTGACCGGGTCCCGCCGGAGGCGGCCGGCCTGCCGGTGGGCGGCCATCGGCGCGCGGCCGGACTGCGCCGGGAGGAGCTGGCGCTGCTGGCCGGGATCTCGGTCGACTATGTCACCCGCCTCGAACAGGGCCGGGCGGCCAACCCGTCGGAGCAGGTCGTCGAGGCGCTGGGGCGGGCGCTGCGACTGAACGCCCAGGAGCGCGAGCATCTGTTCCGGGTCGCCGGGCTGGTGGCGCCGGGAATCGGCACGGTGCCCGCCTACATCACGCCCAGCGTGCAACGGATGCTGGACCGGCTGACCGGCACACCCGTCGCGGTCTCCGACGCGGCGTGGACGCTGCTGCTGGCCAATCCGCTCTACACCGCGCTGATGGGTGAGCGGCACGGCAAGGAGCGCAACGGGGCGTGGCGGAACTTCCTCGGCTCGGGCAGCCGGGTCCGCCACACGCCGGAGTCCCGGCGGGCGTTGGAGACCGCGGTCGTCTCCGACCTGCGGGCGACGGCGAGCCGCTACCCGGCGGATCTGCGGCTGCTGCGGCTGATCGCTGATCTGCGCCGCAACAGCGAGCGGTTCGCCGAGCTGTGGGACTCCGGCGCGGTGGGACGCCAGGAGGCCTCGCGCAAGACCGTCGACCACCCGCAGGTGGGATCGCTGACGCTGGACTGCGACGTGCTCAGCGTCGCGGGCAGCGATCTGCGGATCATGGTCTACACGGCCGAACCCGGCACCGAGGACGCCGAACGGCTGGCGCTGCTGGCGGTGATCGGCACGCAGGCACTGGTGGGAGTCGCCGGCGAGGGCCTCGGGTGAAGCCGCGGCAGCGGGTCGACTCAGCCGTCGAGCTCGGCGGCGCGGCGGGTGCGGGGGCGAAGAGGGCCTCGCGGCGTCCGGCGGTCTGGCCCGCACCCGCGGACACTTGACCGCGCCCGGCGAGCGGTTACCGTCGACGCCACTTCGACGGCTGGCACGGCAATCCGCACAGGAGCAGCTCGACCAGGCGCCGGGGATCGTCCTGCGGGTCTGCACCTCCGATGCCCAGGTTGCCGATGCCGCACATCCGTTCAACGACGCCGAAGGCGGCCCCGAAGGGCGGAAAGCCGCGCCGCCGCTCCTGAGCCGCAGGGCCCCTCAGCCGCCCGCGGACCTCTGCGGCACGGCCGTGGCCGTGTCGGGCCCGGGCCGGGTCGCGGCCGCGAGCGTGGCGCTGCCCAGCACGGCCGGGCCGACGAAGGACGGACTCGCGGGGAAGACCTGGCGCTCGACGTGGTCGACGACGAATCCGGCCGCCCGGATCGAGTCGAGCGTCGGACGGTTGCACTCGCAGCAGACCACGAGCCGGTTCAGCCAGTTCATCCGGTCCTGGTGGCGGGCCAGCTTCGGATCCTCCGAGCGCATGTGCTCCAGGAAGAGCAGCCGCCCGCCGGGGCGCAGCACCCGGCCGAGCTGGCGCAGTGCCCGCTGCTGGTCGCTCACCCCGCAGAGCACCAGCGTCGACACGACGACGTCAAAGCTGTCGTCCTCGAACGGAAGGTCCTCGGCCGGCGCCCGCAGGACCGTGGTGCGCGGAGCCCGCTCCGCGACGTGGCGCTCCAGCCGGCGGACCATCGCCGGTTCGGGCTCGGTGACCGTCAGCAACTCGACGCGCTCGCCGTAGAGGGCGAGGTTGGCCCCCGTGCCGCCGCCGATCTCGAGCACCCGGCCGCCGGCCTCGGCGATCAACCGGCGACGCAGGTCACTCAGGCCCTGCCGCTCGGCCTTGGCCATCATCCGGTCGTAGGTCACCGCGAACAGTGTGCTTCTGATGCCCATGACTGCCTCGATTCACGGTCCGACGTTCTGCCTCGACGCTAGGCCCGTGCCGCGCCCGGCACATGGGGCGGATGCCTCATATTCGGCGCCTTCCTCCGGGCCGTCGGCCCCGGAGCCGGCCCCGCTCTCAGAGCAGACCGTTCTGCACCGCGAAGAGGCAGGCCGAGGCCCGGGTCGAGGTCCCGATCTTGGCGTAGATGTGCTCGATGTGGTTGCGCGCGGTCTTGGGCGAGATCACCAGTTGTGCGGCGATCTCCTTGCTGGAGCAGCCGCGGGCCAACAGCCGCAGCACGTCGATCTCGCGGGCGGTCAGGCCCGCGGGCCCGGCGCTGCGCCGCAGCGTGCGATGCCCTGCGGCCGCGAGGACCGCGGCGACCGCCTCGCCGTCCAGGCGTCCGGCGGCGACCTCGGCGTGCAGCTGCGCGGCGGCCTCCGCCGCCTGGAGCGCCGCCCGGTGCGGGCGCGGCTCGATCATCGACTGGTACGCGTCCGCGACGCCCAGGATCCGGCTCGGCCAGGAGATCGCGCCGCCCGCGAGCCCGCGCGGGTAACCGGAGCCGTCCAGCCGCTCGCGGTACTGCACGGCGACCGCGCCCAGGGGGGCGAGCGCTGCGGACTGCCGGAGCATCCGCTCCGTCAGATAGGGCTGCAGGCGCACCCGTTCCCACTCCCCCGCGCCCAGCGGTCCTGGTTTGTCCCAGATCGCGTTGGAGACGCCGAGGCGGCCCAGGCCGTGAACCAGGCCGGCCCGGCGCAGCGTCGTGACCTCGGCCGGATCCATCCGCAGCCCGAGCGCCGCCGCCTCGGCCAGCGCCGCCACGGCACGGCCGTGGCCCAGCGTATACGGGGACTTCAGATCCACGAAGTCGGCGACCGCGAGCAGCGCCGCGTCGAACTCCTCCTCGCCGAGCCACACGCCGAGCGCGGGCTCGGCCCCGATCACCGCCTCCCAGGTACGGGCCGTGTCCAGTCCGCCCACGATCTCCTCGGGCTCCCGGCAGAACTCGACCGCGAGTCCGGGATCGAACTGCGTCCCCGCCCGACGCCTGACCAGCGCCGTGGCCGCGCCGGTCCCGCCGATCCGGTGCGCCACCTCGACGTACTCGGACAGCTGCGCGAGCCGGGAGGGCAGCGGCACGGCCTCGCGCTTGAGCTCTCCCGGCCAGCCGCGTCCGTCCCACTGCTCGTACGAGCCGGCCAGCGCCGCCTGCACGGCGTCCGGCAGACCGAGCCGCCGGGCGAGCTCACGGGCCAGTGCCGAGTGCGAGCTGATCATCCCGTTCAGATCGCGGAACCCGCCGAGCGTGAACTCCAGGCCGACCCGGAACCGGTGCAGCGGCGGATTGCCCGATCCGATCAACCGCAGCGTCGCCGCCGCTCCTGCCAGGCTGCGCTGCTCGTAGGCGTACTTGCTCGACTTCAGCGTGATGTCGTCGCCGAACCACTTCGCCTGCTCGTGCGCGTCGGAGTGGCAGCCGACGTTGACCAGCAACGCGGTGTAGTAGACGACCATCCGGGTGTCGTCGTCCAGGCCGAGCCGCTCGGCCAACCGCAAGGCGATCAGGCACTGGCGCAGCACGTGCTCCATCGGCTGGCCGAAGCCCAGGTCCACGCCCAGGGAGAGCGCGGCCACCAACTCTGCCAGACGCACCCCCGCTCCACTCTCCGCGCGGCTCGTCACCGTCACCACGCTACGCCTCCGCGAGCCGCCGATCCCGGCCTGTGGAGTTCTTCCTTCGTCGGACGCCGCCGCCCGTAGCCTGACCCGCTCGCCACGCACCGCATCGGCCTGCATCACTCACCATCGGATTGCCGAAAGCCGCGGTCCAACGCCAGCCGACTTCGCACGGCGCGGGTCAGCGGATGGCCATCACCCAGCCAGCGTTCACATTGCGCCAGCGTGAGTTCGTACAAAGCCACGGACCGATTCACGTCACCGATGTCATGACAGATCCGGGCCACGTTGCTCCTGCTGGCCAGGGTATCGGGGTGAGCATCGCCCAACACGTCTTCGCGCTGAGCCAGAGTCAGCTCGTGCAACTCAAGGGCCCGACCGAGCTCTCCGGCGTCATGATAGGCACAAGCGAGATTGTTTCTGCTGTTCAGAGTTGCCGGGTGGACATCCCCCAACACACGCTCGCACTGCGCCAAAGCCGACTCGTGAAGAGGGATGGCCCGCCCAAGATCTCCCGCCAGGCGATAGGAATTGGCCAGGTTGTTCCTGCTGTTCAGGGTGTCGGGGTGGGAATCCCCCAAAACTTCTTCGCGCCTGGACAGGGTGAGTTCATGCAACTCAATGGCCCGACCCAGGTCGCCGGCATCATGATAGGCGCAGGCCAGGTTGTTCCTACTCACCAGGGTGTCGGGGTGAATTTTCCCCAACACGTGCTCGCGCTGGGTCAAGGTCAGCTCGTGCAAGGCAATGGCCCGCTGAAAGTCGCCGACCTCGTGGTATGAATTAGCAAGATTGTTCCTACTGCGCAGGGTGATTCGATGACTGTGCCCGAGCATCTGTTCACGTTGCAGGAGAGTCACCTCGAAAAGGGCGATGGCCCGATTCAGATCCCCAGCCGCCCGGTAAGCAGTGGCAAGGTTGCTCCGAGTACGCACGGTGCTGGCGTGGGCGTAGCCGACCACCCGCCCCCTGTACTCCAGCATTGCTTCGTCGAGGGGGATGGCGCGGGCGTGCTGGGCTTGACGATGCAGCCAGTGCGCCCCGTGCGCATACAGCGGAATGGCGACGTCATCGTGATGGTCGGGTGGACGGCTGGCAGCCAGGGCTATCACGTGTGGCAGGAGTGCGAGCCACGGTCGGCTCCGGGGGTTTGCTGGGTCTGGAGGCCACAGAGCACGGACCATGGCCTCTTCGGCGTCACGGCGTCCATTCGGCAGCGAGTTCGATGCGGATCCGTGTTTCTGGGACGCGGTCATGCGAAGCACCGCCTGGACAAGACGGTGGACGCTGACTGTTGTCGGAGTGAGGGTGACCATGCTGTATGCGCTCAGCACACCGAGAGCCTCGGCAAGGAGGCCGGGGTCCTCGCCCGGGCGGTTCAAGTGGGTCACCGGGATGTCGTCCGGAGCCAGCCAGGCCAGGGTGTACAACACGTTGACCGCAAGAGGGTTGCGCTCGGCGAGGGCTGTCATGGTTTGAGACCACACGCGGACGACACTCCGGTCGGCATCAACACCGCCGACCGGCCCGCCTGACTCGCACCTCGCACCTTCGGCGGTCCTGTCCAACTGATCGAAAAGACGTCGACGGTATTCGTCGATGCTGACGGTCACGTTCTGCCCCAGGTAGGCACTGGCCTGTTCCAGGGCCAGCGGCAGGCACCCCAACTCGGCGGCGAGGGCGCGTGCCTCTTGACGCTGTTTCGCGGTGGCCTCCTGGCCCCCGCCCCGGATGTTTCGCAGCAGCAGGTCGGCTGAATCATCGATGGTGAGAGTGCCCAGGGCCAACGTATGTACGGTCCGGGGCCAGCCAGTGACCCTTCGGCTGGTGGCCAGATGATGGCCCCGATTGAGGGCTCCGACATACGGCGCGAGATCCACTGGATTCTCGACGTTGTCGTAGATCAGCAGCCAGCCGGAGTGCCAGTGCAGCCACGTGTGGGCCCAGGCGGCTTGTTCCCGAGGTGTCGCGCCGGTCGGCCACACTGGATGCAGCCGTACGGCCAATTCCGCCAGGGACCCCTCGATCGCGGCGGGTGTGGCTGCGTTGATCCACCAGATCAGGGTGTAGGACCCACGGTACTGGTACGCGTAGTGCCGGGCCAGGGTGGATTTGCCGACCCCGCCGAGCCCATGAACCGCGCCGACCTGGGTGATCGCGCTCTCGCTGCTCGCCGTCAGCGCGATGCGCAGCGCCTCCAGCTCCGGCGCGCGTCCCACCAGCACCTCTGGCAGGCGCAGGTTGCTGATGTCGGGGGGCGCCTGAACGTCACGGGCCGCATGCAGTGGACCGACTGCCGGCCCGCTGCCGGAACTGTTCGCCCTTCGCATGGCGGAACGCTCCGGGGGCCGGGAGCTGCTTGGCCTGCCGCCCCGGTTCTGATCGCGTTCGGCCCGCACCTCCCGCAGACAGCTCATCCACTGGCCCTCGGACCAGCCTACGTAGACAGGGCTCATCTCAGCCGCCCTGGACTTGAGGTGGCGGATCAGAACAAGAACGAGCTCCGTGTTCATGGCACTTGGAGCACCCTTGCCGTTCAACCAGTCACTCAAGCTCGATGAACTGATCTTCCTGCCGTCGACGCGTGACAGTGAGCCGTACGTCGGGCTGCCTGCGGCCACCCAGAGCGCCCGTAGCTCGTTGCTGAACCTCTCCAAGGCCGAGCCAGTGGCGGCCAACCGCACCGTCCCCTTCGCCCAGTCCGGAGGAGCCTGCTCGCGTTCTCCGGAAATCTCGCCTCGCAGCCTCCCATCAGGGTACTCAGCAGGTTCCGGAGACGGCGGGAGATCGCCGGAAACCTCCCGGACGGTGGAGACCTGTACCACCTGCACCTGGTGAAACCACCCAGGTACCCGATGCGGAGGCACCTGTCCCATGGACCTGGTCACGCTTGTTCGCGAAGGAGCCACGCTCGCCGGGGCCACCGGCGTCATCTACACCGCCACCATTGCCGGAGTCGCCGCCTTCTCGATCTTCGCGCGCTCCCCACAGCGACGCCGGGATGCGCGAAAGACTCTCTCGCTCCTGCTGCGGCGCCCTGACAACTCGTGATCAGGGCATCGCCGAACTCTCACCGAACGGATCGATCACGGAGTCGGCGCTCTGCCCGCCGTGGTGCGACCGGAATCTCCGTCTCCTGTCCGGTCAGCCCAGGCCGATCCGGGGCGCCCCCATGGGGCCGCCGCAGGACTTCCCCGCAGGCCGGGCCCGGTGGGCCGCGATCAGGTCGCGGTACCAGGCGTACGAGGCCTTCGGGGTGCGCTTCTGCGTCTCGAAGTCGACATGGACCAGACCGAAGCGCTGGTGGTAGCCCTCCGCCCATTCGAAGTTGTCGATCAGGGACCAGGTGTAGTAGCCGCGGACGTCCACCCCCCGGGCGATCGCGGCGGCCAGGGCGTCGAGGTGGCCGGCCAGGTAGTCGATGCGGGGCTGGTCGTGGACGGTGCCGTCGGGGGCGGGCTCGTCGGTGACGGAGCAGCCGTTCTCGGTGATGGTGATCGGTGGGAGTGCGGAGCCGTAGCGTTCCCGCAGGCCGACCAGGAGTTCGCGCAGGCCGTCGGGAACGACGGGCCAGCCGAAGGCAGTTCGGGGGACGCCCTCGATCTCGGCCTCGGCGAAGGGGAGTCCGTCGGGCTCGGTGGGGGCGGCGATGCGGGTGGGGTTGTAGTAGTTGACGCCGAGGCCGTCCAGGCCGGGGGCGGTGATGAGCTCCAGGTCCCCGGGGCGGACGCTGCCGCCGAGATCGTCGCCGACGCCGTAGGCGCTCAGGTCCGGGTAGCGGCCGAGCAGCAGCGGGTCGGTGAAGAGCCGGTTGTGCAGCGCGTCGTACGCCGCGGCGGCCGCCACGTCCTGCGGCTTCTCGCTCGCCGGCCAGACGGGGGTGAGGTTGTTGGCGATCAGCACCTCGTGCCCGCGTTCGCGCAGCACGGCTGCCGCCAGCCCGTGCCCGAGGAGTTGGTGGTGCGCGGCCGGCAGGGCGTCGAGCATCAGCGCGTGGCCCGGGGCGTGGATGCCGAGTGCGTAGCCGAAGACCATGTGCACGAAGGGCTCGTTGAGGGTGATCCAGGCCGGCACCCGGTCACCGAGCCGGTCCACGACGATCTCGGCGTACTCGGCGAAGCGGTAGGCGGTGTCCCGGGCCAGCCAGCCGCCGCCGTCCTCCAGTGCCTGCGGCAGGTCCCAGTGGAAGAGCGTCGGCAGCGGCGTGATCCCGGCTCCGAGCAGTTCGTCCACCAGCCGGTCGTAGAAGTCGAGCCCGCCGATGTTGACGGCGCCGGCGCCGGTGGGGCGCACGCGCGGCCAGGCGATCGAGAAGCGGTATCCGTCCAGACCCAGGCCGCGCATCAACTCCACGTCCTCGCGGTAGCGGTGGTAGTGGTCGCAGGCCACCCGCCCGGTGTGCCCGTCCTTCACCGCCCCGGGGCGCTCCACGAAAAGGTCCCAGACCGAGGGCCCGCGACCGTCCTCCTCCACCGCCCCCTCGATCTGGTAGGCGGCGGTCGAGACCCCCCAGCGGAAGCCTGCGGGCAGATCGAGACGGTTCGGCATGTCCCAGCTCCATTTCCAAAACACGAGGAACACTCATGTTAGTGGAAGATCGCCCGAACACCAGAGACAGCAACACGATTTGGGGCGGCGCCGGAGCCGCCGGATCGGCTCAGCCGTAGACAATGCTCTCGGTGCCTGCGCCCCTGACGCGGACGATGGCCACACCGCACTCATCACCAGCCGCCATGAGTGCCCGCTGCTGGTGAGCCGTGAGAGGGGACGGGGGCGGCCAAAAGCCCGTGCACTGAACTTGATTGGGTCCTACGTTGTTGGTGGGTCGGACGGGCCAGTCGTATGGTCCTGGGATCCAGAGGTGCTGAGTTGGCTCTGATTGGGTTGCCGTCGATGGTTCGCATCACCTGGCCGCCCAACACCTCACGACGACTCGGCCGCTGATTAGGAGCTGCGGGCCCCCTTGTGGGTGCATCGCTGAGTAGGACCACGCCGGCGAGGTCGTCCGGATGAACAGGACACACCGAGCGAGCGGAGGAACCCATGGCCCTGGTCTGGGCGGGGACGGACATCGGCAAGACCCATCATCACTGCGTGGTCCTGGACAGGGACGGCAGGCGGCTCCTGTCGCGTCGGCTGCTGAACGACGACCGGTGTCGACCCATGCCTTGGTGATCGTGGGGTGGGTCGCGGCGAGCCGGGTGAGGAGCTGCTTGCCGGCGTCGTTGTCGGAGACGCTGGCGGCGGTGACCATGACGAGCAGGAGGAGGCCGAGCGTGTCGACGACGATGCTGCGCTTGCGGCCGACGATCTTCTTGCCGGCGTCGATGCCCTGGGTATCGGCGGGCACGCTGGGTGCGGTCTTGACGCTCTGGGAGTCGATCACGCACGCGGTCGGCTCGGGTGAGCGGCCCTCCTTCTCGCGCACCAGGCGGCAACCGCTGCGCAAAGCGCACCCGAGTGACCTGTCCGATCCGGGTAAACCAATCCCGTACTTCCCCGACTTATTCGATCCAGACGGGATCCTTCGGGGTGAAGCAGGACGAACCGGCGCGGCAGCCGAATCCAGCTGGCGGCATCATTCCTCGTAAAGACCGCTTCTGAGGACATATCAGGCGGGCAGCAAATCGCCTCAAACCTGCACGTCAGCGATAAGAACGTCCTCCTACTACCCGCCCGGGCTACGTTGGTACCGCTCCCCGATCGGTGCCCACCCGACACCGTGCTCACTGCATGCAGAACTCGTTGCCCTCCGGGTCCTGGAGCGTCACGTGGAACCCGGCGGGCTCGTCGACCCGGTACAGGACGATGGCGCCCAGGGTGGTGAGCCGCTCGGTCTCGGCGTCGAGGCGGTCGCGGCCGACGTTGAGGTCCAGGTGCAGCCGGTTCTTGCCGGCCTTCGCCTCGGGCACGGTCTGGAACAGCAGGCGGCGGCCCGAGTCCTCGCGGGTGCTGCCCGGCAGTACAGCGGCCGCGGCGACGGACCAGGCGAGCCGGCCGTTGTGGGTGACGACGTCGGTGTCGTCGGCGTACCCGGCCTCGAGCGCGGCACGGACGGCGGGTTCGTGGTCCTCGACGGCCCAGCCGAGGGCCGCGGCCCAGAAGTCGGCCAGGCGGTGCGGGTCGGCGGCGTCCACGGCGATCTGGAATCTCACGGGAGAGGTCATGCCGCCACGATACTGACGCCACTGTCCTGCCGCGGCCGGCCCGCCGTCATCTGGTCACCCTGACGTGCCGAAGTCAGTAACGATCGGCCGCCGGGTACCAGCGACTGCCGAAGGGCTCGGTCGTTGATCGTCCGGACGGCGTCGGCCGGCCGGGGGCCTGCAGGTGGTGTGGTCAGGCCGCGAGGGTGCGGGTGACGTGGTACCCAAGGGCTGCCGACCGGCGAACAGGTCGCGGGTGCGACGGTTCGGGTCGATCAGGCGCTGGTGGCAGTCGGGGCCGAGGACGGTGTAACGGGCGTCGGGGTTTTCGGTGAGGTGCCAGGCGATGACCCGGATCGTGCGGGCGACCGCGACCAGGGGGTTTCTTGTGGCCTTGGTGTTTGACGATGCGCCAGTAGCGGTCGCCAAGAATGGTGTCGGTGCACGAGACGGCCAACGCCGCTTCGCCGAGAACGCCCTTGAGTCAGGGGTTGCCCTTGCCGGTTCGTCCGATGCCGGTCCTGGTTCCGGACTGGATGGTCCGCAGACACGGCTTCGCCCATGACGCCAGGTGGTCAGCCGTAGGGAGCCGGCGACAACCGCGCACGTGAAGCCGGTTCGCGCAACCGTCTGGACGCAGCTGGCGCCTGACACCCCGGTTCGCAAGAACGGCCCACCGGGTAGGCGCTGCCAGAGATGGTGACCGAGCCGGTCAGGTCCGGGCCCTGCACCGTCGCGGTGCCGCCAGGTGCGACGCGAGTGGGCCCGGAGTCTGCTCACTGGTGGTATCAGTTGTGGCGCGAGGGCGGGATTGAGGCACTCGCGCCACGCGGCCCGGGAGGATCGCGGTCCGGCTGTCTCCACGCTGCCTGGAGAAGCTCGCCGCGTACCTGGACCAGGCGTCGGCCGCGCATGGTGGGTGGAGGGCCAGGCTCCACCCGTGCCAGCCGCCGCTGGCCTACGCCGCTTCCCTCCGCCCCGAGCGGTCTCAGCGCCCACCAGGCCGACGGCTCTCGACCTTGGCGCACTGTTCTCCCGGGCCCGCCCGTGGCTCCCACCTCGTGGCGATGGCGCCGGGCGCCGCCACCGAGGTGGCGACGCCCGGACCGGGTGGCGAGGGTCAGGACAGCTTCTGGCAGAGCAGGGCGTAGGGGCGGGCTGCCCAGAGCTCGTACCAGGGCTCGCTGTAGGCGAAGCCGGCGATGTACTCGTCGTCGGCGCACTGGCCCTTGTACGAGCCGTAGGCGAAGTCGCCGCCACTGGCGGCGCTGGGGCGGTTGTCGCTGGAGTTGAACCACACCGTGCGGGTCGAAGTTCCGAGCGGGGTAGCGGACTTGGCGCACAGCACACCCATGGTGCGGCCGTTGCGGCTGAAGCCGGTGACGAACGAGCCGGCGGGGCACTGGTCCTTGGCGTAGCCGGGCGCCCAGTCGCTGCCCACGTAGGTGCCGCCGTGGTCGACGACGTACGCGTGGCTCGCGTCCCACAGGCCGGCCGTGGTGGCGTTGGTGCACAGGCCCGCGTCGCTGCCGAAGCTGAGCCCGATCAGGCGGCTGTCGTCCGGGCAGGAGGACTTGGCGGCGCCCAGGTCCCAGTCCGGCCGGGTCTTCAGGTAGGCGGAGAGGTTGTCGTCGCCCGTGCTGGAGTTGAGTGGGGTCCAGGTCACGCCGGGCGCCGCGGACTGCGCGCTGCCCAGTGAGGCGATCTGCCACTCGCGGTGGAAGGCGAGGAAGGGCAGGTCCTGCTCGAGGATCGGAGTGCCGAGGATGGCGAGCCGGGCCATCAGCGCGCCGTTGATGTCGAGCCCGCCGTAGAGGGCGAGCGAGCCGTTGACGACCGGCGTGGGGTTGGCGGTGCTGACGCTGAGCGAGCCGGTCGCGGCGGCACGCAGGTACGGCTCGATCGATGCCTTCACCCCGATCGTGTCGTACAGGGCGATCGACCCCTCGGCGAGCAGACCGGCCTTCACCGAGGCGGCAGCACTGATGCTGAACTGCAGCGGGGACACGGTGGAGGTGCCGGGATCGGTGGTGGTGGTCCACCCCGAGCCCTTGACGTAGTCGGAGTGGACACCCCAGGTGCCGTCGTACGACTGCTCGGCGTCGACCGTGACGGTGCCGTCGGCGCTGATGTCGGCGGACAGGGTGAAGTTCAGGTTGATCACGACCGGCAGGGCGCCGACCATCACCACGGGGGCGGCGCTGAAGGTGGCCAGCGGTATCTTCACCGGGACGCTGCCGGTGAGACCCGCGCTGACGTGCCAGTCGGCGTGAGCACCGAGGGCGAAGCCGACCCGCGCCTGCTGCGGATCAATGCCGGCGAAACCGCCCTGGTAGGAGAAGTCGATGCTCGGGTCGAGCTCGACCGAACCGGAGAGCGCCGCCGAGGCGCCGCCCGGCAGCGGGACCGTCGCGTTGGCGGTCAGGCCGAGCCCGCCCGAGATGGTGCCCTGGCCGCTGCCCAGGCCCAGGTCGGTACTGATCTGGAGGCCCTTGATCTGCGGCTGGACCTGGAAGGAGCCCGGGTCGACGGCGCTGTGCAGGCTGGCACTGCTGCCGCCGAGCAGCTCGGGGAGGGTGGCCGGACGGGTGCTGACGGCCACCGAGCCGTCGGCCGCGGGCTGCACGCCGGTGACGGCGAGCAGTGCGCCGTGCGGTGCGGCCGGGGTGGGCGGGCTGTCGATCAGCTCGCCCGGCTGGATGGCGGCGGTCGCGGTGGCGGCCCGGGTGGCGGTGCGGGCGGCGGGCGCGCTGCAGCCGGACGGCGCGAGCACCGCGGTGCCGGTGCTCGGGTCGTAGGAGGAGAGCGCGAGGTTCGGGACGGCCGCCGGCGCGGCAGGAGCGGTCCCACCGGGCGCGGCCGGAGAGGCCACGGTGACGTCGGACGGGCCGGCCCCCGCCGGTGCCAGCGTCGCCGGGGCGGTGGGAACGGCCGACGACGCGGCGACGGCGCTCGCCGCGGCGGCCGGTCCGGCGGCCGCTCCGGCCAGGAAGCAGCCGCAGAAAACCAGCACGGTGGATGTCGCAACGGCGGACAAGGTCAGTTTGCGCATGACGACGTGACGGGTCCTTTCATGTCAACAGCGCACGGGCAGAGTCGATATGACGAGCCGAAGGGCGAACTCTCCCGGTAGGGCCGACCGCTCCGGTACCCCGATGGTGCGACCCGCCGACGCCGAAGCACATGCGCTGGCGTGCCGGAATCCGCAGCGCCCTGTCGACCGCGGGAAACGTAGCAGCCCGACAGCGCTGGAGGGCATCGTTCGGGCAGGCCCGAAAAGACAGTTGACGAGCTTTCACGACGCGGCAGCGAGCTGTTCGTGAACGCTTCAGCTGCCGGGACTGGCAGTCAGGGCGCCGGCAGAAGGAGCGCGCCCGCCAGGTCTGACGAATAGCGAACGGGCCCTGGGGTCCAGGAAGGTGAAGCGGGCCAGGTTGTGGTCACGTCGCGTAGGGCCTCGAAGCCCACGTACAGGACGTGCCGGTTCGTTGGCGTGCTCCCGACGACGACACCATCCCGGACCGGCCCCGCTGGAAGCCCTCCACCTTCCAGAGCTGGAAACCCGTCGGCCAAGGCTTCCGCAGCGACCTCCGCAGAACTCCCGGGCCGGAGAGAAGCCCCACACCGACCCGACCCGGGCCATCAGCTCTCAGCGGCGGGCAGGGGCTTGACGATCTGTCCGAGGCCCTCGTTGCCACCTCGAGGAAAGCCGTCAGCCGCCCGGGAGAGCGGGAGATCCGCGACGCGGTCGCCAGTGCCCATGTCCCTGGCCGCCAGCTCCACCGGGAAGTACGCCTTCCGGGCGAAGGCACGGCCCGCCACCCCCGCGAGCGGGGTGCGGGCCATCGCTGCCGTCATCCTGCGGCGGCGACCGGCTCCCGTGCTGCACCGCACGGGAGCCGCAGCGCTGAACCCGGTTACTCGGACCGCGACCTGGTCCCGCTAATCAGGGATTTCCCGGCCGTCCCCTGAAAACTCTGCTCCCGCTCACTGTCCTCAGGCAGTTTCCGCGCCCCTCCCGGACCCGCACCGGGCTCGCGCGACCTCGGCCGACTCGTCCGTGTGGACGTCGCCGTACCGCTGCAGCAGCCTCCTGGCAAGCAGCGGCGCACGCGAACACGAGCGGTGACATCGGCGATGGCAGCGCCGCTCGATCAGTGCGCGGTCAAGGTCGTTGTCGCCGGACGGAGGCCACTGCTAGCTTCCCACCTTGTCCGTGGCATGCAGACCGGTCGACAGAATCAACTGGTGCTGTGCTGCGGGCAGTTCCGCGTAGATCCCGGCGGCCACCACCCCCATGCCGCCGGGCCTGTCGAACACGAGAGGACTCGCATGAACCACGGGACGACCCCCACCGTCCGTCGCCGCGCCGTACGGACCTCGGTGGCCGCCGCCCTCGGCGTCGCCTTGCTCGCCATCAGCCCGACGATCTCCTCGGCCGCCACCGGCGCACCGGGCGCGACCGCGCACCGGCACGGCGTCCTGCCGACCGTCGCCAACGCCCATGCCGTCGGCCAGGCGCGCCACGGCGGCAACACGCTGGCCTACGGCGGCGGCATCGACGGCACAGGCGTGATGAGCGGCCACCCGAAGGTGTACGTGGTCTTCTACGGCAACCAGTGGGGCTCCCAGGGCACCGACGCCAACGGCAACCTGACCTTCAGCAACGACCCGTCACACGGCGCGCCGGTCGCCCAGAACATGTTCAAGGGCATCGGCACCGGCAGCGAGCAGTGGTCGGGCACCATGACCCAGTACTGCGACGGCCCGCTGGTCGCCACCAATGCCACCACCTGCCCGTCAGGGGCCGCCCACGTGCCCTACCCGACCGGCGGGGTGCTGGCCGGCGTCTGGTACGACAACGCCGCAGCCTCACCGGCGGCCGCCACCGGCCACCAGCTCGGCGTCGAGGCCGTCAACGCCGCCGCGCACTTCGGCAACACCACTGCGGCCGCCAACCGGTACGCGTACTACGTGATCGTCTCCCCCCACGGCACCAACCCGGACAACTACCAGGGCGCGTACTGCGCCTGGCACGACTACAACGGCGACTCCACCCTGACCGGTGGCGCCGTCACCTCCCCCTACGGCGACGTCGCCTTCAGCAACCAGCCGTACAACATGGACTCCGGCGCCGGCTGCGGCGTCAACTTCCTCAACTCCGGCAGCGCGGGCACCCTCGACGGCTGGACGATGACCCTCGGCCACGAGTACTCCGAGACCATCACCGACCAGAACCCGGCGGGCGGTTGGACCAACCACACCACCGGCGCGGAGAACGCCGACGAGTGCGCCTGGCTCAAGGGCGTGACCGGTGGCGCCGGCAACGTGAAGATGGGCAACGGCACCTACACCGAGCAGGGCAGCTGGTCCAACGACACCAACGCCTGCGCGCTGACCCACCCGACCGTCGGCTGACCCACCCGGCCCGACACATCGCACCACCGTGATCGGCGTGCGCCCCGACCCCGCACTGGCGAATTCCCGGGGCCGGGGCGCACGCGCGTCGCCTTCCAGCAGATGGCCGATCACCGCCCAGGGCCCGGAGGACTCCCCCGCCACTCCCAACGGATACCGAGGCGACCGGGGTCGAGGTCCTGCCAGACACCGCAGGCGCGGCTGTACTCGTCCAGGGCGACCACTCGCTCCACGGCCGGGTCCGTACCGGGCGAGGTGAACCGCACACAGCGCGCGGGCAGAACCGGGCGGGTGAACTCGACTTCGAGCACGTACTCCCGGACCGGGTTCCGCAGCCACACCTCCCACTGCTGCTCCTGCGGGAAGGGGGCCGGGAAGTCGACCGCATGCTCGAGCACCACGGTGTCGCCGAGCCGCAGAGCATGCCCGAACAGGAGTTCCGCGACGATGAACCCGGCACGGCGGTCGACGACCGTGCGGCCGATCGTGCAGCCGCGCAGCGGGCGAACGACGATGGCACCGGCGGGCTCGGCGGTGTAGACCACAACAAGCCCACGGGGTCCGTCGGCACTGGCCCGCAACACGGTGCGACTCCACAGACTGCGGATGCGACGGTTGCGGCCGATGCGCAGCCGGTTGTGCATCGACAGTCGCAGCAGCAGTTCATCGCCGTGCATGTCGAACTTGCGCAGCTCATCGAGAACTGACGTGGCATCACCGAGGAACGCGGCACGCTCCAGCAACGGGCCCACCACGGCCCGGCGACCACGCCGCCTCGGCGGCCCCAGCAACGCGGCCAGCGCTCCGCTCTCCACCCCGAGGATCTCCTCCAGGACAGCTATCGCCTCAAGGGAAGCGGCACTCTCGGGCTGGTGGCGCCCCGACTGCCAACTGCTCAAGCTGCCCAGACTCACCGGGGTGCCCCTCGAGCGAAGCCGGTAGCAGATCCGCTCCAGGCCCAGACCACTGGCCTGGATCGCGACCCGCAGCGCGGCGGGAAAGGGCCCCGCCGCCAGCAGACGGTCGAGGTCGGTGCGTGCTGAGACGGTATCGGGGTTGGTTGAACCGGGTGCCACGCTAGGGACTCCCATCAACGATCGCAGCCGGCAACAGGCTTGCGGGACTGAACGCCAATCGAGCCTAACCGAGGTCGTGCACGTCGCGGTGGCCTCGGGAGTCGGGTCCTTGCGTCGGTACCGCGCCATGCCGTCAGCTTCCGGCACCGGTCGGGGGTCCGGCGCCTGCGAGAAGCAGCCGCTCGCGCCGTCCCGGACACGCCGCCATCTCTGACGCCTCCACGGGTGCTCCGCTGTGACAGCTTCTGCAGTTCGCGAGTAGCGACAGCGCCCTTTACCGGCCGCCGTCGCCCGTGGACACCGGGGGTTCGTCGGGGACTGGTCCGGTGTGGAAGATCGGCCAGCAGATCTCGGTGCGCCACTCGGCCGCCTCTGCGCTCTCGTGGCGCCCGACGGGGTAGTACTCGCGGATCGGGCCGTCCACGGCCAGGGCATGTTCAGCGACGTACGTGCCGAGGGCTCCGTAAGCCAGGTCGATGTTCGCATGCGGGCCGCGGTGCACAATCGTCGCCAACTCGACCGCCGGAATGACCAGCGCGTCGACCCGACCCATCGGGCGTACGGGTCCGGCGCACGGCACGAAGATCGTCGCCGGTCCGTACCCGTGGGTGAACAGGTCGGTACTGAAGATCCCGCCGGCCGACGCGTCGGCGGCCAGGCCCTGGGCGTCGAGCGTCGCGTAGATCTCACCGAGCGCACCCTGGTACCAGGTCAACGCCTCGGCGACGTCCACCGTCTCGGTGATCGCAGCCGCCGGCGTGGCCGGAACGCTCCGGCGTCCGATCTCGGCCCGGGTACCGCCCGGCGGGCGGGTGAGCAGGTCGCGCAGCGAGGCGACCGCAGACTGGCTGCGCTCCAACTCCTGCTCCATCTGGTTCAGGTGCGCGGCCAGCAGCGCATTGCGGGTGTCGAGGTCGGGGGCGGCCAGCACCCTGGCGATCTGCTCGACCGGCATGTCCAGGGCGCGGAAGCGGCGGATGATCTGCGCGGTCGGGATCTGCGCGGTGGTGTAGTGCCGGTGGCCGGTGTGCCGGTCCACCTCGTCCGGTTCCAGCAGGCCCACCTGGTGGTAGTAGCGCAGCGTCTTCACGCTCAGGTGCGTGGCCCTCGCGAAGTCCCCGATCGGCAGTGTCGCGTCCATGCCTGCCACTGTGCCACCTCCCCCAAGGGGAGATGCACGGGCGCGCGCGGGTCTTGCACCTCTCGTCGGGGCACGCCCGAGCCTGCTTGCAGGCGGTCGACCGGACCGCCGGCCGAAGGGAGCCACAACGATGACCACGCCCACGAGCACCGCCCTGCCGCCCGTCGTCGCCGAGTACCTGGCGGCGGTCAACGCCTTCGACCTGGACCGGATGGTCGCCACCTTCGCCGAGGACGCCTACGTCAACGACGCGCGCCGTGAGATCGGCGGCATCGCAGCCATCCGGGCCTGGGCCGAGAAGGAGATGATCGGCGACCATGTCACGATGCAGCCGATCGAGGTCGTCGCGCACTACGGCCAGACCATCGTGCGCTCGCGCTATGACGGCACCTACGACAAGACCAACCTCCCGACCGAACTGGTGATGTCGGACTACTTCAGCGTGCGCGACGGCAAGATCGTCAGCCTCGCCGTGATCCGCAACCAGCCCTCCCCGTACTGACAGACACCGCCGTGTCCGGCCCGCCCGAGGCCCGCGGCGCACGCAACCGGGCCCCCGACCCGCCTGCGCCGCCACTTGATTGCGCACCCATCCGTCCACCTCCGGAAGGAAGGCGGGAACCACTTCCCATGAACTACACCCTCGACCCCGAACTCGTCCCCCTCCTGGCCGCCCGCACCGAGCCGGCCGCCGGCGAACCCGCCCGCGAGCGCGGGGACTGGAGGTCGATTCGCGAGGCCGGCAACCTCGGCCAGGCCGCCATGGCGGCCCTGGTCCCCCCGGTCACCGGGATCAAGACCGCCACATACTTCGCCACGGCGCCCGACGGCGCCCGGATCGAACGGCGCTGGTACACCACTGGCGAGACCACCGCGCCCGGCCCGGCCGTGCTCTACGCCCACGGCGGCGGCATGATCCTGGGCGACCTGGACGCCTACGACACCCTGCTCTCCCGGTACGTCGCGCACAGTCGGGTGCCGTTCCTGTCCGTCGGCTACCGCCTGGCCCCCGAGGCGACCGGCACCATGCTCGCCGAGGACGTCTTCGCCGGCCTGACCTGGCTCACCGACCACGCGCACGAACTGGCCGTGGACACCGGACCCATCGCGGTGATGGGCGACAGTGGCGGCGGCGCACCCGCCGCGGCCACCGCCGTCCTGGCCCGCGACCGGCACATCCCCGTGGCTGGGCAGATCCTGGTCTATCCCATGCTCGACGACCGCAACCAGGGCCCCGACCCGGCCCGCGAACCCTTCCTGACCTGGACCTACGACGACAACTGCATCGCCTGGAAGGCGGTGCTCGGCGACACGTTCCACACCGCGGATGTCTCCCCGATCGCCGCACCGGCCCGCCTGACCGACTTCACCAAACTGGCCCCTGCCTCCATCGACACCCGTGACCTCGACATCGTCCGCGACGAGGACATCGCCTACGCCGCGCGCCTGGCCGCCGCGGGCGTCCTCGTCGAACTGCACGTCCATCCCGGGGTCCCGCACGGATGGGACCGCCTCGCCCCCCAGTCCGGGGCCGCCCGACGGGCGTTCGCCGACCGCATCCGCACCCTGGCGGCCCTCTGAGTGACCGGCTTGTCGGGGGAAGCCCCCGATGCCCAGCGCTGACGGCAGATCCTGGGCACCTGATCTCCCCCAGGGGAGATCTCGTCGCGGGGCTGGGTCTTACACCTCCCCTGACGGCACGCAGCAGGGTTGTCCGTAGCGACCGATCGGGGCCGCGAGACGAAGGGAGCAGAGTCATGACGACGACCGAGCAGGACCAGGAAGCCATCATCGCCATCGTCCGCGAGATGGCGGCGTCGATGACCGGTGCGCAGAGCACCCGGCACTGGGCGTTCGACGTGCTGTGGTTCGACATCCCCCCGTTCGCGTCCAGGGGCGTCGCCCCGGCGCGCAAGCTGTTCGACGACACCTTCGCCAACTTCGAGTCCTGCAACGTCGAGATCCTCGAACTGGATGCGAAGGTCAACGGGGACATGGGCATCGTCTGCACGGTGCAGAGCACGACCATCGTGCTCAAGAACGGCTCCACCAAGCACGTCATGGTCCGGCAGACCGACTGCTTCGAGCGGCGTGAGAACGACTGGGAACTGATCCACCAGCACGCCTCCGCCCCCGCCGGCGGCGAGTGGGACGGCAAGATCACCACCGTGTAGGGCCTGATCTGCGACGTGACCGGCCTCCCTGCCGAGCGGATCTCCTCGACGAGGCGGCGCCCCCGACGGCAGACTCCCCCAGCCTCGCACGCAGGCAGCAGCCGAGCCCCGTTATCCACGATTGGCGAGTTGACGGAGTGGATGGGGGTGCGGACCAGGTCGACGGCGTCCGGGAAATGGCGCGGTGACGGCCGGGGTTCGCGTTGCGGACGTCCACCGGATCGGCGCCGAGCGTGATCACTCGCAGGCATGCCCGAGAGGACTGCAGGAGCCATGGCCTCCTGAGTTCGGCGACGGCCTGCGACGAGTGCTCCTCGTCGAGCTCCCCGCACTCATGCTGCCCGAAGCAACGCTCGCCCGAGCACAGCCGGCCGCATCAGCTTCGAAGGCGGATCGAGTAGCGCCAGGACCCGGATGAGCTGGGCCGCGACCGTTGGGTCGGTAGCCGCCGCGGTCATCAGCCGGCTCATCATGGCGCCTTGCATCTTCTGCGTCAGGTTCGCAGGTTGTCCCGGCTGGCCGGCCATCCCCCACGGTGCGGTCAGAACACGCGTCGCCCGGGTGAAGAAGTTCGCGGCGACGTCGCGCCGGCCGGCTGAGAGCGTGTCGCGCAGCGCGCGGGCCTCCATCGCCGCCACCGTCAGGCCCTGCGCGTTGACCGGGCTCAACGAGCACAGTGCGTCCCCGACGACGACCAGCCCGTCCGGGATACCGGCGAGTTGGTCGTACCGTCGCCACCGGGTCGCGGGAAAGCGGTACGCGACGATGTCGCTGAGCGCCTCGGCGTTCCTCAGTGCCGAGACCACGTCGTCCGGGGCCGCCATGGCGATGAACTCCGCGAATCCGGCCTCGTCGGTCGGGGGAGGCGCGGCAGGGCCGGTCCCGGTGACGGTCAGGACGTGCTGGCCCTCCTCGACCGCCAGCAACAGCAGTCCGCGGCCGTTGGCCTTGACATCGCCGCCGATGAGCAGCGCCCGATCGTGCTGGGGCGGGAGCCGGACAAGCCGGCTGGCGTAGGCGACGTCGACGTTGACGCGTTCCTCAGCGGGACGTTCGTACCCGAGTTGCTCGAGCCAGACCGGCGTGCGGCTGCCCCGGCCCATCGCATCGACCACCAGGTCGGCATTCAATGTCTCGTCGCTGCTGCTGGGCTCCTGGCGCAGGACGCGTACGCCCGTGATCCGCCGGTCATCGCCGATCAGCCCGACCACGTCAGCGCCGAGCACCATCCGCACGGCGTCCTGGGCGACCAGCCGCCGGCGCAAGTGGCGCTCGTAGAACGGCCGGGTGGCGTGGACGGAGTGCGCACCAACCGGCACCCGCGGCAATTCCTTCCCGCCGAGGTAGAAGCGGTAGTCCGACAGCACATCCGCCACAATCGCGCCGTCGGCGCTCATCTCGTCGATCAGACCGGGAAAGACCTCGTCGACGACTCGGGCGCCGGCCGGAAGCAGGTTGTGGGCGTGTCGGCCCTGAGGGACGCCC
>NZ_BAAALF010000027.1:0-58620 GCF_039528135.1 Kitasatospora nipponensis
CGGGCGGTGCGGGCGGTGCGGGCGGTGCGGGCGGTGCCTCGCCGCGGACCTCGGCCGCCACCATCACCGTCACGCCCGCCGACGGCACCACGGGCGCACCGTTCGCCGCCCCGGTCCAGGTCACCGTGGCCGCCGGCACGCTGGGCACGGTCAGGGTCGCCGACGCCGCCGGGCGGGAGATAGCCGGCCGGCTCGCGCCCGACGCGCTGAGCTGGACCAGCACCGAGCCGCTCAGCAGCGGCACCCGGTACACCGTGTCGGCCGCGGCGACCGACCGCGACCGGCTGACCGCCGACGCCGACACCTCCTTCACCACCGCCACCCCCGCCAACACCTTCGTCGGCTACTTCACGCCGGAGGACGGCAGCACGGTCGGCGTCGGCATGCCGGTCTCGATCACCTTCAGCAAGCCGGTCACCGACCGCAGGGCCGTCCAGCAGGCCATCACCGTGGTCGCGGACCCGGGCGTGGAGGTCGTCGGGCACTGGTACTCCAGCACCCGGCTGGACTTCCGCCCCGAGCAGTACTGGGCCAAGGGCACCCGGGTCACCCTCAAGCTGCGGCTCAAGGACGTACAGGGCGCCAGGGGCGTGTTCGGCACCCAGTCCAAGGACGTGACCTTCACCGTCGGCCGGGCCCGGACCAGCGTTGCCGACCTCGCCGCCGGGACCCTGACGGTGACCACCGACGGCCAGGTCGGCGCGGTCTACAAGGTGATCGGCGGCGCGCCCGAACACCGCACCTGGGCCGGCAAGATGGTCATCTCGGAGCGCTTCGCGCAGACGAAGATGGACTCCGCCACCGTCGGCCTCGGCGACGAGTACAACATCCCCGACGTGCCGCACGCCCAGCGCCTGACCGCCTCCGGCACCTTCATCCACGGCAACTACTGGTCGCCCGCCTCGGCCTACGGCCGGGCCAACCTCAGTCACGGCTGCATAGCCCTGCGGGACGTGCAGGGCGGCGGCGACCCGGGCACCGACGCCGCGCAGTTCTTCGCCGGCTCGATCACCGGCGACGTGGTCGAGGTGGTCAACTCCGGTGACCGCACGGTGGACCCGGCCAACGGCCTGGGCGACTGGAACCTCTCCTGGGCCGACTGGAAGGCCGGCAGCGCGCTCTGAGGGCGGTGGCGCGTGCTGAGAGCGGCAGCGCGGCCTGAGAGCGGTGGCGCGTGTTGAGGGCGGCAGCGCGTGCTGGGGGTAGCGGCGCGACCTGGGGGATGCCTCGCAAGCTGATGGCTGGATCGCGAGGTGAGAGTTCACTCGCAAGCCGAGGGCGGACCGCGCGGCGGGTACTGTCGCAACCGCTGGGCTTGAGTCTCCAGCGACGGGAGGCTCCAAGGTGGCGGACATGGACGACGACACCCTGCGCACCATCGGGGACCTGGCCCGGCTGACCGGTCTGACGGTCAAGACCATCCGGTTCTGGTCCGACGCGGGCGTGGTGCCGCCGACCACCCGAACCCCCGCCGGCTACCGGCTCTACGGTTCCGACGCGCTGGCCAGGCTCGACCTGGTCCGCACGCTGCGCGAACTCGGCATCGACCTCGCCACCATCCAGCAGGTGCTGGCCCGCGAGGTCACGGTCGCCGAGGTCGCCGCCGCGCACGCCGAGGCCCTGGACGTGCAGATCCGCACCCTGCGGCTGCGCCGGGCCGTGCTGCGAGCCGTCGCCCGGCGGGGATCCACCCCACAGGAGATGGAACTCATGCACAAGCTCGCCAAGCTCACCGACCGGGAACGCCGGCGCCTGATCGACGACTTCATCGACGAGGCCTTCGAAGGCCTCGAGGTGGGGCCCGAGTTCGTGGCCAAGATGCGCGGTGCGATGCCCGCGCTGCCCGACGACCCGACGCCCGAACAGGCGGACGCCTGGGTCGAGTTGGCCGAACTCGTCCAGGACCCGGACTTCCGCGCCGGGGTCCGCCGGGCCGCCGCCCACCAGGCCCGGGACCTCGCGGAGGGGACGCCGGTCGACGTCGAGGCCAACCGGCGACTGGTCGACCTGGTCCGGCTGCGCGGCGAGGCCGCGCTCGCCTCGGGCATCACGCCCACCGACCCGCGCTCGCGCCCGGTGCTGGACGAACTCGCCGGCGCCTTCGCCGGGTTCTTCGGCCGCACCGACGGCGCCGAGTTCCGCGGCTGGCTGCTGGAGCGGATGGAGGGCGGCAACGACCCGCGCTACGAGCGGTACTGGCAGCTGATCGGGGTGATCAACGGCTGGCCGGCCCAGCCCGCCCTCGGCCCGGCCTTCGGCTGGCTGACCGACGCCCTGCGGGCCGGCTGAAGGTCACCGGGTCGGCTGCTCCGGGGGCCGATCGCGATGTCCGAATGACGCCAGCCCGCCCGCCGCCGGCGCGGCAGGCTGGCGTCATGACCACTTCCCTCGCCGTGTACGAAGTCCGCCCGATCGCCCCCGAGGTCCTCACCGAGCTGCGCCGGCGCGACGACGCCGGACGGGAGCCGGTGCACTCCGTCGACGAGCGCGGCGGCTCCCCGCTGCGCTGCTGCCTCACCCGGGCCCTGCCCGGCGCGCAGATCGCGCTGCTCGGCTACGCGCCGCTGCGCCGGTGGGCCGCCGAGACGGGCGCCGACCCGGGCCCCTACGACGAGGTGGGCCCGGTCTTCGTGCACGCCGAGGCCGCCGACTGCCCCGGGGCCGAGCCCGGTCCCCGGTACCCCGTCGCCCTGCACCGCGGTGACCGGGTCCTGCGCGCCTACGACCGCCGGGGCCGGATCCTGCGCGGGGTGCTGGTCGAGCCCGACGACGAGACCGACCCCGGCGCCCCGATCGCCGACGAGGTGCTGAGCGCGATGTTCAGCGACCCCGAGGTCGCCCTGGTGCACGTCCGCGCGGTCGGCTTCGGCTGCTTCCAGCACGAGGTCCGCCGCGCCTGAACGGTGCCGCGCCCGCACGGCCCCGGGTGCCGAGCCGGATGCTTCGCCCGGTGCGGCCGGCCGGACGACGCCCTACAGGCGGTACGCGTCCCGGCGGTGGTCGACGTCGACGACGGTGACGGTCCCGTTCGGCTCGTCGATCCGGTAGATCACCCGGTACGTCCCGCGGCGAGCGCTGTGCCGGTCGTCCAGTGGCGGCTGTAGGCGCTTGCCGACCCGCTGCGGGTTCGCGAGCAGCGGGCCGTTCATGAACGCCCGCACCGCTGCGGCCACCGCCTCGCGGAGCCTGTCGGCCGGGGCGTGCGTGGGTCAGCCGGTGGTCCGGGCGACGCCGATCGGGCAGGCGGCGCCGGTGCCGCCGAGGCCGCAGTAGCCGCTCGGGTTCTTGGCGTCCGAGAGGTACTGCTGGTGGTACGGCTCGGCGGGGTAGAACGGGCCGGCCGGAGCGATCTCGGTGGTGATCGGGCCCAGGCCCAGGGCGGTCAGGTTGGGCTGGAAGGCGTCCCGCGCGGCCTCGGCGGCGGCGAGCTGGGCCGCGGAGTGGGTGTAGGCGGCGGAGCGGTACTGGGTGCCGACGTCGTTGCCCTGGCGGTGGCCCTGGGTCGGGTCGTGCGCCTCCCAGAAGGCCTTGAGCAGGCTCGGGTAGGAGATCACCGAGGGGTCGAAGACGACCCGGACCGCCTCGGTGTGGCCGGTCTGCCCGCTGCACACCTCCTCGTACGTCGGGTTCGGCGTGTGGCCGCCCTGGTAGCCGACCAGGGTCGTCCAGACTCCCGGCAGCTGCCAGAAGACCTTCTCGGCGCCCCAGAAGCAGCCGAGGCCGAAGTCGGCGACCTCCAGGCCGTCCGGGTAGGGGCCGGTCAGCGGGTGGCCGAGCACGGTGTGCGGCTCGGTGAGGGCGTAGCCGGGCGCCGCGCGGCCGGGCAGGGCGCGGTCGGCGGTGACGAGCTCGGTCTTGGCGCGGTGGAAGAGCATGTCCTGGACAACGCGTTGCAGGAGCGGGGGATTCCTGGCGGGCACTACGCTCGGGCCCATGACTGAGCACCAGCACCCTCAGGGCTTCGAGACCCTCGCCATCCACGCGGGCCAGGAAGCAGACCCCCGGACCGGGGCCGTCGTCCCCCCCATCTACCAGGTCTCCACCTACAAGCAGGACGGCGTCGGCGGCCTGCGCGGCGGCTACGAGTACAGCCGCTCCGCGAACCCGACCCGCACGGCGCTGGAGGAGTGCCTGGCGGCGCTGGAGGGCGGGCAGCGCGGGCTGGCCTTCGCCTCCGGCCTGGCCGCCGAGGACACCCTGCTGCGCACGATCCTGCAGCCGGGCGACCACATCGTGATCCCCAACGACGCCTACGGCGGCACCTTCAGACTCTTCCACAAGGTGCTGCAGCGCTGGGGCGTCGAGTACTCGGTGGCCGACACCCAGCACCCGGACAAGGTCCGCGAGGCGCTGCGGCCGACCACCAAGGCGGTCTGGGTGGAGACCCCGAGCAACCCGCTGCTCGGCATCACCGACATCGCCGCCGTCGCGCAGATCGCGCACGCGGCCGGTGCGCTGCTGGTGGTGGACAACACCTTCGCCAGCCCGTACCTGCAGCAGCCGCTGGCGCTGGGCGCCGACGTGGTGGTGCACTCCACCACCAAGTACATGGGCGGGCACTCGGACGTGGTGGGCGGCGCCCTGGTGGCCGCGGACGCCACGCTCGGCGAGGAACTGGCCTACCACCAGAACGCGATGGGCGCGGTCTCCGGCCCGTTCGACGCCTGGCTGGTGCTGCGCGGCATCAAGACGCTCGCGGTGCGGATGGACCGTCACACCGCCAACGCCGAGCAGATCGTCGCGCTGCTGACCCGGCACCCCAAGGTCACCCAGGTGTACTACCCGGGGCTGGCCGAGCACCCGAACCACGAGGTGGCCGCCAAGCAGATGAAGGCCTACGGCGGCATGGTCTCGTTCCGGGTCGCCGGCGGCGAGCAGGCGGCGGTCGAGGTCTGCAACCGGGCCCGGGTCTTCACCCTGGGCGAGTCGCTGGGCGGCGTGGAGTCGCTGATCGAGCACCCGGGCCGGATGACCCACGCGTCGGTGGCGGGCTCGCTGCTGGAGGTGCCGGCCGACCTGGTGCGGGTCTCGGTGGGCATCGAGTCGGCCGACGACCTGGTCGCCGACCTGGCGCAGGCGCTGGGCTAGGGCCTGTCCGGCCCCTGGCGCGTCCCGGCGGGGCGCCGCGGATCCTCGCGGCGCCCCGCACCCCCGGGCCTGACGGTGCGCACGCCCTAGTCTGGCCCCATGCACAGCTGGCCGATCACCCTCGACGACGTCCGCGGCGCCCACAAGATGCTCGCCGGGGTCGCCCGGGTCACCCCGATGGAGAGCAGCCGGCACCTCTCCGCGCTGGTCGGCGCGCCGGTCCACCTCAAATGCGAGAACCTCCAGCGCACCGGCTCCTTCAAGCTGCGCGGTGCCTACGTGCGGATCGCCGGCCTCTCGCCGGTGGAGCGGGCCGCCGGCGTGGTGGCGGCCAGCGCCGGCAACCACGCGCAGGGCGTCGCCCTGGCGGCCTCGCTGCTCGGGGTGCGTGCCACCGTCTTCATGCCGCGCGCCGCCCCGCTGCCCAAGGTGGCGGCCACCCGGGACTACGGCGCCGAGGTCCGGCTGCACGGGGCGAGCGTGGACGAGGCGCTGGAGGCGGCGCAGCGCTTCGCCGACGTGAGCGGCGCGGTCTTCATCCACCCCTTCGACCACGTGGACGTGGTGATCGGCCAGGCCACCGTGGGCATGGAGATCCTGGAGCAGTGCCCGGAGGTGCGCACCATCCTGGTCGGGGTGGGCGGCGGCGGGCTGCTGGCCGGCATCGCCGCGGCGATCAAGCCGCTGCGCCCCGAGGTCCGGGTGATCGGCGTGCAGGCCGCCGGCGCGGCCGCGTACCCGCCCTCGCTGGCGGCCGGCCGGCCGGTCACCCTGCCGGCCTTCCAGACGATGGCCGACGGGATCATGGTGGGCCGGCCCGGCGACATCCCCTTCGAGCTGGTCAACACGCTGGCCGACGGGGTCCGCACGGTGAGCGAGGAGTCGCTCTCGCGGGCCCTGCTGCTGAGCCTGGAGCGGCTCAAGCTGGTGGTGGAGCCGGCCGGGGCCAGCCCGATCGCCGCGCTGCTGGAGCACCCGGAGGACTTCGCCGGCCCGGTGGTGGCGGTGCTCTCCGGCGGCAACATCGACCCGCAGCTGATGCAGCGGGTGCTGCGGCACGGGCTGGCCGCGGCCGGTCGCTACCTCTCGCTGCGGGTGCGCCTGACGGACCGTCCGGGTGCGCTGGCCACCCTGCTCGGGGTGCTCTCCGCGGTGGACGCCAACGTGCTGGACGTGGCCCACGTGCGCACCGACCCCGCGCTGGGGCTGGCCGAGGTCGAGGTGGACCTGCACCTGGAGACCAAGGGCCCCGAGCACTGCCAGGCGGTCCTGTGGGAGCTGGGCGACGCGGGGTACGTGGTCTCGCGGTAGGGCGGGGTCCGACGGGCCTCCGGCGGGCCTCGGACCGGCGTCGGACGGGCCTCGGACCCGGCCCGCGGGGTGCCGCCGAGCCCGGTGGCTGGGCGGGACGAATCGGGACAGAGTGGGTTCCTGCACCCTGCCCGACCCGCGAGAGATGAGGCGGCCCATGGCCCCAGCCATCGAAGCCGAGAACCTGGTCAAGACCTTCGGCGACGTCCGCGCCCTGGACGGCGTCAGCCTGGACGTCCCGGAGGGGACGGTGCTCGGCCTGCTGGGGCCCAACGGCGCCGGCAAGACCACCACGGTGCGGGTCCTGACCACCCTGCTGCTCCCGGACTCCGGCTCCGCGGTGGTGGCCGGGGTGGACGTGCTGCGCCACCCCAACCGGGTGCGCAGCCTGATCGGCCTGTCCGGCCAGTACGCCGCCGTCGACGAGTACCTGACGGGCCGGGAGAACCTGCAGATGGTCGGCGAGCTCTACCAGATGAGCACCCGGGACGCCAAGGCCCGGGCCCGCGAGCTGCTGGAGTGGTTCAACCTCGCCGAGGCCGCCGACCGCACCGCCAAGACCTACTCGGGCGGCATGCGGCGCCGGCTCGACCTGGCGGCCGCGCTGGTGGTCCGGCCGCCGGTGATGTTCCTGGACGAGCCGACCACCGGGCTGGACCCGCGCAACCGGCTCGCGCTCTGGGAGGTCATCGAGACCCTGGTGGAGCAGGGCACCACGCTGCTGCTGACCACCCAGTACCTGGAGGAGGCCGACCGCCTCGCGCACGACATCGCGGTGGTCGACCACGGTCGGGTGATCGCGCGCGGTACCGCCGACCAGCTGAAGGCGCAGATCGGTGGCGAGCGGGTGGAGGTGGTGGTGCACGAGCGCGAGCTGATCGCGACCGCGGTGGAGGCGCTCAAGGGGTTCGCGGTGGGCGAGCCCAGCGTGGAGAGGAACACCCGCCGGATCACCATCCCGGTCAGCGGCGGCGCCCGGGTGCTGGCGGACGTGATCCGCGAGCTGGACGGCCGGGGGATCGAGATCGACGACATCGGCCTGCGGCGGCCCACCCTGGACGACGTCTTCCTCTCGCTGACCGGTCACGCGACCGCGGCCGAGGAGGGCGAGGAGAACGGGGGGAACGGGGGGAACGGGACGAACGGCGAGAGCGGTGATCGCGGCGGCGGCGACGGCCGTGATCGCGGCGACCGCGGTGAGCGCGTGGTCCGCGGTGCCGGCGACAGGGAGGTCTGAGATGAGTGCGTCCAGTGCGACCGAGCACGCCATCGGCGCGCTCGTCCCGCGTCAGCGCCACGGCGTGGCGGCGATGGCCCACGACTCCTGGGTGGTGGCCCGGCGCAACCTGCGGCGGATGACCCGGATCCCCGAGATCGTGGTCTTCGGGCTGATGCAGCCGGTGATGTTCGTGCTGCTCTTCTCGTTCGTGATGGGTGGCGCGATCGAGATCCCGATGGCCGGGGCCAGCTCGTCGGTCTACACCCAGTTCCTGATGGCCGGCATCTTCGCGCAGACCGTCACCTTCGCGGTGGCGGGCGCCTCGGCGGGCATCGCGGAGGACATGACCAAGGGGCTGGTGGACCGCTTCCGCTCGCTGCCGATGACCCGCTCGGCGGTCCTGGTCGGCCGGACCGTGGCCGACCTGGTGCAGACCGCGTTCACGCTGGTGGTGCTGGCGCTGGTGGCGCTGGGGGTGGGCTGGCGGATCCACGAGGGCTTCTGGAAGGCGCTCGGCGCCTTCGGGCTGCTCCTGCTGCTCGGGTACGCGTTCTCCTGGATCGGCGCGCTGATCGGCCTGTCGGTGCGCAGCCCGGAGGCGGCCACCTCGGCGGGCCTGATCTGGCTCTTCCCGCTGACCTTCGTCTCCAACGCGTTCGTGCCGATCAGCAGCATGCCCGGCTGGCTGCAGCCGATCGCCTACTGGAACCCGTTCAGCGCCACGGTGCAGGCCTGTCGCACGCTCTTCGGCAACCAGATCGGTCCGGTCGACTCCGCCTGGCCGATGCAGCACGCGGTCGGCGTGTCGATCGTCTCCTCGCTGCTGATCCTGGCGCTGTTCTCCTGGCTCTCGGTGCGCAAGTACCGCTCCGCGGTCCAGTGAAGAGGTGTCGCTCCGCGGTCCAGTGAAAAGGTGTCGCTCCGCGGTCCAGTAGGCAGGCAGGCATGCAGGCAGGCAGAACGGGCCGGGTCAGCCGGTGTAGGGCTTGACCTCCAGGATCCGCACGCTGGCCTTCTTGCCGTTCGGCAGCTCGTAGCCGGCGTCCTCGCCGATCTTCTTGCCGTCGATGGCGCGGCCGAGCGGCGACTGCGGCGAGTAGACGTCCAGGCCGTCGCCGGCCACCTCGCGCGAGCCGAGCAGGAAGACCATGGTGTCGTCCGGGTCGCCGTCGAAGGCCACCGTCACGAGCATGCCGGGGGCCACCACGCCGGAGTCCTCGGGGGCCTCGCCGACCTTGGCCCGCTCCAGGAGCTGGGTGAGCTGGCGGATCCGCAGCTCCATCTTGCCCTGCTCCTCGCGGGCGGCGTGGTAGCCGGCGTTCTCCTTGAGGTCGCCCTCTTCGCGCGCGGCCTCGATCTTCTGGGTGATCTCGATGCGCATGGGACCGGTCAGGTGCTCCAGCTCGTCCTTCAGCTTGTCGTAGCCGGACTGAGTGAGCCAGGTCACGTTCTCGCTGGTCTGGGTCACGGGTGCTCCTCGTCGGTGCTGGGCGGTGCTGAGGGTTGTCGTCAGCAGGAGGGGTACGGGTGGTGCTGGTGCCGCGCAGAGCAGCCGGAGCTCTCTACAAAGCAACGCCCGCCTGCGAGCCGTCCGGCGCGGAGGGGGCGAAACCACGAGCCTAACAATGTCCGGGCGTGGACGGGAGTGCCGTTGGTGGTGCGTTAACGGCCTGTTTGTGATGCAGTGCCCGCCGTGGAGCACGCTCATGCGCCCGGCGGACCACCGGGACGGGTGACGGGGGGCCGTCGTGTCGGGCTACTTCGTCGGCGTACAACCCAGCAGCTCGGCGGTCGTGCCGCGGGCGGTGGTGCGGATCGTGACCACCTGGACGAAGCTGCTGCCGGCCGTCGGGACGGGGATGTCGAGCTGGCCGACCACCGAGCCGTCGGCGGCCTGCGAGCGGACCGTGCAGACGCCGCCGGTGCCGGAGTCCTTGGTGACCGACAGCTGGGCCTGCACCTCGCTGTCCGAGACCACCTGGAAGGTCGGCACGGTGCCGTTCAGCTTGGTCTCGCGCAGCAGGTAGGAGCCGCCCAGCCAGGCGACCAGGCCCAGGACCAGGAGCGCGCAGACGGCGCCGGCCACCTTGAGCCTGCGGTCCGCCTCCTGGTCGGTGCGCCCGCCGTAGCGGCCCTCGGGCACGCCGGTCGGCGCCTTGCTGCTGGTGGCGGCCATGGCTGATCAGTCCTTCCCGGCAGGCCGCGGCGATCGGGCGCGGATCCACGGGTTGGAGCGGGGAATGCGCGGGCCTTCCAGTCCGTCACTATAGGGGGACGATGCTGAGCCCGGACATTCCCGGAAGGAACAGGCGTTGACTGAGCAGTTGCGACTGATGGCGGTGCACGCGCACCCGGACGACGAGTCCAGCAAGGGTGCCGCCACCATGGCCATGTATGTCGCCCAGGGCGTGGAGGTGCTGGTCGCGACCTGCACCGGCGGGGAGCGCGGCTCTGTGCTCAACCCCAAGCTCCAGGGCGACCCGTATATCGAGGAGAACATCCACGAGGTCCGCAGCAAGGAGATGGACGCCGCGCGGGCGATCCTGGGCGTCGACCAGGCCTGGCTCGGCTTCGTCGACTCGGGCCTGCCCGAGGGCGACCCGCTGCCGCCGCTGCCCGAGGGCTGCTTCGCGCTGCTGGACGTCGAGGCGGCGGCCGAGCCGCTGGTGCGGCTGATCCGCGAGTTCAAGCCGCAGGTGATCACCACCTACGACGAGAACGGCGGCTACCCGCACCCCGACCACATCATGACCCACAAGATCACCATGCTGGCCTTCGACGCCGCGGGGGACCCGGACCGCTACCCGGACGCCGGCGAGCCCTGGCAGCCGCTGAAGCTCTACTACAACCACGGCTTCCCGATGGGCCGGATCCGCGCCCTGCACGCCTACCTCACCGAGAACGGTCTCGACTCGCCCTACGGCGAGTGGATCGCGGGCTGGGAGAAGAGCGGGCGCGCCGAGCGCGAGATCACCACCCGGGTGCACGCCGGCGACTGGTTCGAGACCCGGGACCGGGCGCTGATCGCGCACGCCACCCAGATCGACCCGGACGGCCCGTGGTTCCGGGTGCCGCTGGACGTGCAGCGCGAGGTCTGGCCGACCGAGGACTACGAGCTGGCCCGCTCGCTGGTCGACACCGACCTCCCGGAGGACGACCTGTTCGCCGGGCTGCGCGCCGCCAGCCTGGCGGGCGAGCCCAGCAAGTAGCCGATCGCAGGTGGGGCGGGTCGCACGCGACACGCCCCACCCCGGTGGCCCGGCCCGAAGGGAGCCGGGTCACCATGGAGGAATGAGCACCCCCGTGAACCTCACCCACGCCGCCGCCACCCTGGCCCTGGACGAGACCAAGGTGACGCCCGGCCTGCTGGGCTTCGTCGTCTTCGCCGCGCTCGGCGTGGCCACCTGGTTCCTGCTGAAGTCGATGAACTCGCAGTTCAAGCGGATCGACTTCGCCGAGGAGCCGGAGCAGCCCAAGGAGTAGCCCGCGGTGGCCGGCCGCGGCCGGCGGTCAGCGGGCGCGGTGCGCGCTGATCAGCTCGGCGTAGCGGTGGCCGCTGGCCTTCACGGTGCGCCGCTGGGTCGGGTAGTCGACGTGCACCAGCCCGAAGCGCTTGTCGTAGCCGTAGGCCCACTCGAAGTTGTCCAGCAGTGACCAGGCGAAGTAGCCGGCCAGCGGCGCGCCCTTGGCGACCGCGCGGGCGCAGGCCGCCAGGTGCTGCTCCAGGTAGGCGGTCCGCTCGGGATCCTCGACGCGGCCGTCCGCGGTGACGGTGTCGGGGTAGGCCGAGCCGTTCTCGGTGACGTAGAGCTCGCGCGCGCCGTACTCCTCGGTGAGCCGCAGCAGCAGCTGCTCGATCCCGGGGGCGTGCACCTCCCAGTCCATCGCGGTGCGCTCGGGCCCGGGGCCCGGCAGCTGGCGGAAGCGCGGCAGCGGGCCCCCCGGGTCGTCGGCGACGATCTGGCGGAAGTAGTAGTTGAGCCCCAGCCAGTCCAGCGGGGCGCCGATCAGCTCCAGGTCGCCGGTCCGCACGGGCAGGTCGACGCCGTAGAGCTCGACCATGTCCTGCGGGTAGCCGCGGCCGTGCACCGGGTCCAGCCACCAGCGGTTGACGTGGCCGTCGGCGCGCACCGCCGCCGCCCGGTCGGCCTCGCTGTCGCTGGCCGCGGTGATGGTGCTCAGGTTGTTGACGATGCCGATCCGGGCGCCCGGGACGGCGGCGCGCAGCGCCTGGACGGCCAGGCCGTGGCCCAGGTGCAGGTGGTAGGAGGCGCGCACGGCGGCGGTCAGGTCGCGCAGCCCGGGGGCCATGGCGCCCTCGAGGTGGCCGATCCAGGCGGAGCAGAGCGGCTCGTTGAGGGTGGCCCAGTGGGTGACCCGGTCGCCGAGCCGGTCGGCGACCACCGCGGCGTACTCGCCGAAGCGCTCGGCGGTGGCGCGCTCGGGCCAGCCGCCGCGGTCCTGCTGGGCCTGCGGCAGGTCCCAGTGGTAGAGGGTGGGGAAGGGGGTGACGCCCTGTGCCAGCAGCGCGTCCACCAGCCGGTCGTAGAAGTCCAGCCCGGCCGCGTTGACCCGGCCGTCGGCCTGCGGCACCACCCGCGGCCAGGCGATCGAGAACCGGTAGGAGTCCAGGCCGAGCCGGCCGATCAGGCCGAGGTCCTCGGGCCAGCGGTGGTAGTGGTCGCAGGCGGTGTCGCCGGTGTCGCCGCCGGCCACCGCGCCGGGGGTGTGCGCGAAGGTGTCCCAGATGGAGGGGGCGCGGCCGTCCTCGTCCGCGGCGCCCTCGATCTGGTACGCGGCGGTGGCCGCCCCCCACCGGAAGCCGTCGGGCAGGGCACGCAGGTCGTTCACGGTGAGCCTTTCGAGGAGGGTCATTTGACGGCCCCGGCGGTGAGTCCGGCGACCAGGTGGCGTTGCAGCAGCAGGAAGCCGGCGACCACCGGGACGCTCACCACCAGCGAGGCGGCCATCACCTGGTTCCAGTACACGTCGTTCTGGGTGGCGTACCCCTGCAGGCCGACGGCGAGCGTGCGGGTCTGGTCGTCGGTCATCACCGAGGCGAAGAGCACCTCGCCCCAGGCGGTCATGAAGGCGTAGACGGCGACCGCGACGATGCCCGGCAGGGCGGCGGGCACGATGATCCGCAGCAGCGTGCGCAGCGGACCGCAGCCGTCCACCGCCGCGGCCTCGTCCAGGTCGCGCGGGATGGAGTCGAGGTACCCGGTCAGCATCCAGATCGAGAACGGCAGCGAGAAGGTCAGGTAGGTCAGGATCAGGCCGCCGCGGCTGCCGTAGAGCGCGATGCCGGTGGAGTTGCCGATGTCGACGAAGATCAGGAAGAGCGGGAGCAGGAAGAGGATGCCCGGGAACATCTGGGTGGAGAGCACGGTGACGGTGAACAGCCTGCGTCCGCGGAAGCGGTAGCGGCTGACCGGGTAGGCGGCCAGCACCGCCACCAGCACCGACAGGACGGTCGCGCCGCCGGCCACGATCAGCGAGTTGGTGAAGTAGCGGGCCAGCGGGACGGTGGTCCAGATGTCCAGGTAGGGGCGGACGGTGAGGTGGCTGGGCAGCCAGCGCCAGGGCCCCTGGACGTCGCGCAGCGGCTTGAGCGAGGAGCTCACCATCACCGCCACCGGGGTGAGGGTGAAGACGGCGAGCAGCAGCAGCACCGCCCGGCGCAGCCGGCGAAAGCCGACGGATTGCTCAATCATCGGCGCTCCCACGGCGGTTGGTGGCGAACAGGTAGCCGGCGGTGACCAGCAGCAGGAAGAGCAGCAGCAGCACGGACATCGCCGAGCCGGAGCCGAAGTTCCAGGTGACGAAGGAGGACTGGTAGATGTGCAGGGAGATCAGGTCGGCGGCCGGCGGGGCGGCCCGGCCGAAGAGCACGAACGGGGTGTTGAAGTCGTTGAAGGTCCACAGGAAGAGCACCAGCACCAGGACCTGGTTGACCGGCCGCAGCGAGGGCAGCGTGATCCGGCGGATCTGCTGCCAGACGCCCGCGCCGTCCATGGCGGCGGCCTCGTAGAGCTCGCGCGGGATGTTCTGCAGGCCGGCGGTCAGGGTGAGGAAGGCGAACGGCCAGGAGCGCCAGACGGATACGGTCAGCAGCGCGGTGAAGCTGTTGTCGCCGATGAGCCAGAACGGCTTGCCGGAGGTGAGGTGCAGCTGGTCGTGCAGCACGTGGTTGATCAGGCCGGTGTCCCGCTGGAACATGAACGACCAGGTGATCACGGAGGCGAACACCGGGAGCGCGTACGGCAGCAGGAAGGCGGCGCGCAGCAGGGCGCGGCCGCGGAAGGCGTCCTGCATCATGATCGCGGCGGTGGTGCCGATCAGCCAGGACAGGCCCACCGAGAGCACCGTGAAGGCGCAGGTCACCCAGAACGAGTGCAGCAGCGCCTGCCCGACCGGGGCGTGGAAGTCCAGCGCCAGACGGTAGTTGGCCAGGCCCGTGAAGGGCGCGGTGGACCAGTCGCGGATGAAGAACTGGGTGAGGTGGGTGAAGCTCATGGCCAGGCCCACCACCATCGGGACCAGGTGGACCAGCAGTTCCAGGGCCAGCGCCGGTAGGAGCAGCAGGTAGGGCAGTGCGGTGCGGCGCAGGCCCCGGCGGCTCGCGGGACGGCCGGCCGGGCCCTGCCGGGTTCGGGTGGGGGAGCGTTGGAGCATCTCAGTTGGCCGTCATCTGCTGCTGGGCCTTGGTCAGTTCGGCCTTGACCGCGTCGTCGCCGACCGGCTTGCCGGCGGCGGCCGAGGCGAGCAGGTTCTTCACCGCCGTCCCCACCAGGGTCTCGAACTGGCTCTCCGCGGGCACCTGCGGCAGCGGCGCGGCGCTGGTCGCCAGCACGCCCGCGAGGGTCTTCAACTCCGGTGTGGCGAAGGCGGGATCGGCCTGCGCGGCGCGCACCGGCGGGAGCGAGCCGTAGCTGGCGTTGAGCTGCTTCTGCTCGTCGTCGCCGGTCATGAACTTCACGAAGTCCAGCGCGCCGCCCAGGTTGTGGGTGTTCTTGAAGACCGCGAGGTTGATGCCGGCCACCATCGAGCTGATGGCCGTCTCGCCCGAGGCGCCGGCCGGCGCCGGCACCGGGACGACCCCGTAGTCGTCCGGGTTCATGCCGTGGGACTTGAGGTTGGCGCCGGCGGACTGCCACATCAGCATCGCGGCCTTGCCGGTGGCGAAGTCGGTGACCGACTGGTTGGCCGCGTACTCGGCGTCGCCGGGCGCGGCGATCCTGTCGGTGGCGATGAAGTCGACGTACTGCTTCACGGCGGCCACCGCCGCCGGGCTGTCGAAGGCGGGCTTGCCGGCGGCGTCGAAGAAACCGGTGCCGTGCTGGCGGCCCAGCGCGAAGACGTTGTGCACGTTCTCCGAGATGTTGCCGCCCTCGACGGCCAGGCCGTAGGTCGAGCCGGTGGTCAGCTTCTTGCCGTCGGCGACCAGGTCCTCCCAGGTGGCGGGCGCTGTGGCGATGCCGGCCTGCTGGAAGAGCTTCTTGTTGTAGTACAGCCCGTAGGCCATCGAGTAGAGCGGGACGGCGGCCGGGTCCTTGCCGGCCGCGCCGGCCGAGGCCAGGGTCGCGGGCAGGAAGCGGTCCCGGCCGCCGATCTTGGCGAAGGTGGCGTCGTCGAAGGGCAGCAGCGCGCCGGTGGCCTGCAGCGAGGCGGACCAGGTGTTGCCGATGTTCAGCACGTCCGGGCCCTGGCCGGAGGCGGTGGCGGCGAGGATGCGGTTGAGCAGGTCGGACCAGGGGACCACTTCGAGGTTCACCTTGATGCCGGTCTGCTGCTCGAACTTTCTCAGCTCGGGCTCCAGCACCTGCTTGTCGTTGTCCAGGCTGGTGCCCTGGTTGGAGGCCCAGTACGTCAGCGTCTTGGGGCTGCCGCCGCTCGCGCCACCGGCGCCGGTCGAGCCGCCGCCGCAGGCGGTGGCGGTGAGTGTGAGTGCGGCGACCAGGGCGGTGGCGGCGGCAAGGCGGTAGGTGCGCATGGACCTGTCCCTCTCGGGCTGCGGGAGTGTGGGTGGAGGACGCTGCGGGTCGGCGAGGGTGGGCGCACGGCAGCGGGCGGTCGCGACGGGGGCGATCCGCCCTGGCCACGCTTTAGTTCACGGCGTGATTTAACGCGTGAGAAAATCTGGCGTCAAGACCCCGTGCACGGCTAGATTCGTTTCCCAGGAGGGAGAACCCATGGCAGAGCGAGGCAGACGGACGGTGCGTGACCTGCGCCGGGGCAGTCGGGCGGCACTCTTGCGGCACCTGTACTTCGAGGGTCCGCTGAGCCGTCAGGAACTGGGCCGGATCAGCGGGCTGAGCGCCGGATCGATCAGCAATGTGACGGGGGAGTTGCTGGCCGAGGGCCTGGTCGAGGAGTGCGGCTCGGTGGAGTCCGACGGGGGGCGGCCGCGGATCCTGCTGCGGGTGGCGCCGCGGCTGGCGTACCTGGTGGGCGTGGACGTCGGCGAGACGCAGGTGCGCGTCGCGCTCTTCGACCTGGCGCTGACCGAGCTCGCCGCCAGCGACCACCCGCTCTCCGACTGCGGCCACGACGTCGACCACGTGGTGGAGTCGATCCTGGCGGGGCTGGCCGAGGTGCTGGCCGTCACCGGCGTGGACCAGGGCGCGGTGCTCGGGGTCGGGGTCGGCGTGCCGGGCGTGGTCGAGCAGGGCTCGGTGGGAGCGGGCGCGGGAGCGCGGGGTGCGGTCGGGTCGGGCGCGGCGGAGCGGGGTGCGGGGGAGGCCGGCGGGGCGGAGCAGGGCGCCGGCGCCGTGGTGCACGGGCAGACCATCGCCTGGGACGCGGTCCCGCTGGGCCGGCTGCTGCGGGCCGGCACCGACCTGCCGCTCTTCGTCGACAACGGCGCCAAGACGCTCGGCCAGGCCGAGATGTGGTTCGGTGCCGGACGCGGCGCCCGGCACGCGGTGGTGGTGCTCTTCGGCTCCGGCGTCGGGGCCTGCGTGATCGTCGACGGCGTGCGTTTCCGGGGCGCCACCAGCAGCGCGGGCGAGTTGGGCCACACCAAGGTGCAGGTCGGCGGGCGGCGCTGCCGCTGCGGGGCGCGCGGCTGCCTGGAGGCGTACGTCGGCGCCGAGGCGCTGGTGGAGCGCTGGGGACGGGCGCCGCTGGGCGGCAGCGAGAAGGCGGGGCTGGCCGCCCTGCTGGCGGCCGGCCGGGCCGGGGAGCCGGCCGCGGTCGCGCTGCTGGGCGAGGCGGCCGAGTACCTCGGGGCGGCGATCGCGGACCTGATCAACCTCTTCAACCCCGAGCGGATCCTGATCGGCGGCTGGGCCGGACTGCTGCTCGGCCCGCAGCTGCTGCCGGGGATCCGGCAGGCCGCCACCGAGTACGCGCTCACCTTCCCGCGGGCACAGACCGTGATCGAGCTCAGCGGGCTGGGTCCGGACGCGGTCACCCTCGGCGCCGCCACCCTGCCGCTCTCGCAGTTCCTGGACTCCGGCGGCGAGCTGGCGCGCCGCGGGACGGCGGTGGCGGTGGCGCGCTGACGTGAGCCTGTCCAGGCCGGTCGGACGATGGTCCTGAGCTGCGCAGATGTGCGGTGATGTGGCGTCAGACGCCGTGCGGGTGAGTGTGGTTGCTTCGCATCGGAAGCGAAGTCGTGGGGGTTGACAGCCGGGAAGCGGGGCCCCGAGACTCCACCTGGGAGTGCTCTTCGAGCCTCGGCGGGAACCGCCGACGACTGCTCCACGACACCCGTGCCCCTCGGCGTCGTCACGCCGCGTCAGGTCAGCGCCCCATCGCCGGTCCACCCGCCGACGTCTCCGCGCGCGCTCCCGCACCACCCGCACCATCTCATCCGCGTCACCCCACCCTCACCACCCTCACCACCTGCAGTACCCACCCCCACCCGCAGGAGAAGCCGCATGAGGCTCACTTCAGCACGCCCCCGTCCGGCCCCCCACGGCCGTTCGGCGCTGTTCGGCACCCGTCCGCGTCGCCGCGGGCCGGCCGCCCTGCTCGGCCTGGCACTGCTCTCGGGCGCCCTGTTCGCCCTGCCGGCCACCACCGCGCACGCCGCCGACACCCTGCTCTCGCAGGGCAAGGTGGCCACCGCCTCGTCCACCGAGAGCGCCACCACCTCCGCCTCGGCCGCCGTGGACGGAGACACCGGGACCCGCTGGTCCAGCGCCTTCAGCGACCCGCAGTGGCTGGAGGTGGACCTCGGCGCCGCCGCGAGCATCGACAAGGTGGTGCTCAACTGGGAGGCGGCGTACGGCAAGGCGTACCAGCTGCAGACCTCGAACGACGGCAGCAGCTGGACCACCGTGTACGCCACCGGCAGCGGTACGGGTGGCACCGAGACGCTGAACGTCACCGGCTCCGGCCGCTACGTGCGGCTGAACGCCACCGCGCGCGGTACCGCCTACGGCTACTCGCTCTGGGAGTTCCAGGTCTACGGCACCCCCGGCGCGACCCAGCCGACCTGCGGCACCGCGGACGCCGCCCAGGGCCGGCCCGCCACCGCCTCCTCCACCGAGAGCGCCGGCACCCCGGCCTCGGCCGCCGTGGACGGCGACACCGGGACCCGCTGGTCCAGCGCCTTCAGCGACCCGCAGTGGCTGCAGGTCGACCTCGGCAGCACCCAGCAGATCTGCCAGGTGGTGCTCGACTGGGAGGCGGCGTACGGCAAGGCGTACCAGCTGCAGACCTCGAACGACGGCAGCAACTGGACCACCGTGTACGCCACCGGCAGCGGTACGGGTGGCACCGAGACGCTCAACGTCACCGGCTCCGGCCGCTACCTGCGGCTGAACGCCACCGCGCGCGGCACCGCCTACGGCTACTCGCTCTGGGAGCTGGCCGTGCACACCGGCTCCGGCGTGCCGCCGGTCCAGGGCGGCGGCGACCTCGGTCCGAACGTGCTGGTCTTCGACCCGTCGACGCCCAGCGCCACCATCCAGGCGAGCCTCGACAGCGTCTTCCAACAGCAGGAGTCGGCGCAGTTCGGAACCGGCCGCTACGCGCTGCTCTTCAAGCCCGGCACCTACAACGGGCTCAACGCCAACATCGGCTTCTACACCTCGATCGCGGGCCTGGGCCTGAACCCCGACGACACCACCATCAACGGCGACGTGACCGTGGACGCCGGCTGGGCGAACGGCAACGCCACCCAGAACTTCTGGCGTTCGGCGGAGAACCTGGCGGTGCGGCCCTCCAACGGCACCGACCGCTGGGCGGTCGCGCAGGCCGCGCCGCTGCGCCGGATGCACATCGAGGGCGGCCTCAACCTGGCGCCGTCCGGCTACGGTTGGGCCAGCGGCGGGTACATCGCCGACAGCAGGATCGACGGCTCGGTGGGCAACTACTCGCAGCAGCAGTGGTACACCCGGGACAGCTCGATCGGCGGATTCTCCAACGGCGTCTGGAACCAGGTCTTCTCCGGCGTGCAGGGCGCGCCCGCGCAGAGCTTCCCCAACCCGCCGTACACCACGCTGCCCAGCACGCCCGAGTCCCGTGAGAAGCCCTACCTCTACCAGGACGCCACCGGCTACCGGGTCTTCGTGCCGAGCCTGCGCACCAACGCCAGCGGCGCCTCCTGGGCGAACGGTGCCACGCCCGGCAGTTCGCTCCCGCTCAGCCAGTTCTACCTGGTCAAGGCGGGCGCGACCGCGGCCACCATCAACCAGGCGCTGGCCCAGGGCCTCAACCTGCTCTTCACACCCGGCGTCTACCACGTCGACCAGCCGATCAACATCACCCGCCCGGACACCGTGGTGCTGGGCCTGGGCCTGGCCACCGTGGTGCCGGACAACGGCGTCAGCGCGATGAAGGTGGCCGACGTGGACGGCGTGCGGCTGGCCGGACTGCTGATCGACGCCGGAGGGGTCAAGTCGCCGGTGCTGCTGCAGATCGGCCAGCCCGGCGCCTCGGCGGGCCACGCGGCCGACCCCACCACCATGCAGGACGTCTTCGTGCGGGTCGGCGGCGCGGGCGCCGGTTCGGCCGGCACGGCGGTGGAGGTCAACAGCGCCAACACCATCGTGGACCACACCTGGATCTGGCGCGCCGACCACGGCACCGGCGTGGGCTGGACCGTCAACCCGGCCGACTACGGCCTGGTGGTGCACGGCAACGACGTGCTGACCACGGGCCTGTTCGTCGAACACTTCCAGAAGTACGACGTGGAGTGGTCCGGCGAGCGCGGGCGGACGATCTTCTTCCAGAACGAGATCGCCTACGACGCCCCCAACCAGGCGGCCGTGCAGAACGGCGCCACCCGCGGCTGGGCGGCCTACAAGGTGGACGACTCGGTGATCACCCACGAGGCGTGGGGTGTGGGCAGCTACTGCTACTTCAACGTCGACCCGACGATCGTGGTGGACCACGGCTTCGAGGTGCCCACCACGGCGGGAGTGAAGTTGCACGACGCGCTGGTGGTCTCACTGGGCGGCGACGGCCAGTTCGCCCACGTCGTCAACACCACGGGCGCCCCCACCTCGGGCACCACGACCACCCCGTCGGCGGTGGTGTCGTACCCGTGAGGGTGATTGAGCTGAGCTGAGCGGAGCTCAGAGAGAGCGGCAGCCCCGGCCGGGCGACCCGGCCGGGGCTGCCGTGGATCACCACGGCTTCCTGCCCGCCGCGCCGTGGCGTGACGGTCGGGAACTCGCCCCTGCGGGCATGATCGAGGGCTTCCGCCAGCTGGCTGCGGACCCGGCCCGGGGGCACGCTGCCGACGCCTACTCGCTGCCCTGACCCCCGTGAACGCGTCGCAGTGCGGCCATCCATCCGCGGAAGTCGCGCAGGCCCACGGCGGTCGCCACGTCCCGTGCACCCGGGCCGCTGTTCTGCGTCAGTCCACTGCCGGTCTACTGCTCCGTGCTCGACCGCACCACTGGGCGGAGCAGGTCCAGGACGTGGGTCCAGTTGTAGGTGTCACGGCTGCCGTTCGCCTTGGGCTGGTGCGGCACGGAGTCGCCGATCAGGACGCCCATCGCCCGGAGCCGGGTCAGGCTCTCGCCGTAGGCCGGGTGGGCCGCCTGGGCGGAGTTCACGTACGGCTGGACCGCGGTGGGGATGCCCAGCCCGTACGCCTCGCAGAGGATGCCGAGCGCGAGGGTGTCCGAGATGCCGGCGGCCCACTTGTTGATGGTGTTGAAGGTGGCGGGCGCGACCGCGATGGCGTCAGCCCGCGGCAGCGGCTGCGGGACACCGGGCGTGCGCCAGGCCGAACGGATGGGGTAGCCGGTCTGGAGTTCGACGGCGTCCCGGTCGATGAAACCGAGCGCGGTGGGGGTGGCCACCACGCCGACCTTCCAGCCGTCGCGGTGGGCGGCGGTGATGAGCGTGCCCACACCGTCGGCGATGCCCGAAGCGCAGACGACGACGTAGAGGAAGGGCGTGCGCTGCTCGGTCAAACCTGGACTCCCGACTGCTGGCACCGTCGTCACGTGCGGATGCTCAGGTGCTCGGCGCTGGGAAGGTACTCCCAGGTCCAGGTCACCTGCTCACCGCTTCGAAGGCCTCGCGGTAGAGCTCGGCCACGATGAGAGCGTACTCGCGGCACTCAAGCACGCTCTCGCCGTGGTTCGCGAGGTAGTTCGCCCGGTGGTAGGCCTGAGCGGTGGCCGGGCGACGTTCGATTTCGACGACGGCCGCCCAGTGGGTGACGAAGCTGCGAATCGGCTGGACACCGCCGCTGGCGATGGCTTCGGCCATGGCCTGGGTCTGCCCGTCGATCATCTCCGGAAGACGGTCCGCGGCGACCAGGGTCAGGGCAGCCTTGAGTGCAGCGGGGGTCTGCTCAGGGCGAGGGATGAGGTGGACTCCGTCATGTGCCAGCCGGCTCACGGGGTGTTCCTCTCATCCGGTGCGAGGCTGCTCGGCTTCCACCGGTCCGGCTGGAATGCCTGCCATGTCCTCAGGTTGTGATGGACACGGGTGCATCCCACGGGGATCAGCTGTGGCGGGAACGGAGCAGGGCGACCATCTCTTCGAGTGAGACCGACCCTTCGGTTCCTTCGGACTCGGCCTCGTCGGCCAACTGGTTGAGCCAGGACTCCTCGATCTGCTCCGCGAGCCGGTTCAGGCGCGGGTACTCGTGAATGTCGATCGTCACTGCTTCCTGTCGACCCTGTCGAATGGTGATCGTCAGAGTCACGTTCCTGTGGGCATGATCGAGAACGCGTGTGAGGTGGCTGCGGGCCTCGGCAATGGACGAACATTGCCCTGGACGGCGACATCGCTTCCGCGTGCTACGCCATCGCTCGGAGCATGCCCGCCGCCCGCTGGTCGAGGGCTGCGGCGCCGGGGATTCCGCGCTGCCGGTAGCCGACCAGCACCGACCGCATGATGGTGAGCTCCTTCCTGTTCCGGTCGGAGGCGACACCGCCCATGAAGTCGAGGGACCGGCTCCACAGCTCCAGGGCTTCGTCGTGGCGCCGCTGGGCTGCCACTGACTTCGCGAGGTTCGCCATCGTCAGGCCGTGCACGCGCTGGTACGTCTCAGGCGTGCGGTCCGCCAGCGCCATGCGGTAGTGACGCTCGGCAGCCCGGTGGTCGCGCAGCTCGGTCAGAGTCTTGGCCGTGTGCGAGGCGACCGTGGCTGCGACCGGTCCGGAAGCGGCGGCGTAGGACGGGACAGCATCGTCGGTGGCGAGCATGGCGTCCTCTGCTGACATCAGTGCGGAGGCGGCTTTCTCTCCCTCGCCACGGGCGCCGTAGGCCCGAGCGGCTGTCACCAACAGCAGCGCCTCCGTCTTCCGGTCCACCTTTCCCCGCGCCCGGGACAGTGCCGCTTCGGCCAACTCGATGCAGTGCGCGGGCTGCCGCACGTCGAGGGCCTGGTGCGTCAACGCCCGCATCATCCATGCCCCGTGCCCGTCCGGCTCGGACTCGCAGGCCAGTTGGTAGCCCAGGAGGTAGAACCGCTGGGCAGCGCCCTCGCGCCCAAGGTCATGGTGCTTCCAACCGACCAGGCAGGCCAGGGTGGCCGCTGCGCCGTAGGCCTCACGGCGGACTTGGTCGCTGGGGAACCGGCAGGAGAGCAAGGGGATGACGGTGTCGGAGAAGTACACGGTGACCGCAGTCAAGCCGTGACCACCTCCGAGCCGGTCGTCCGTGATCCTGAACATCTCGGTGAGTTGACGGACGGAGGAGACCTCCTCGGCACCGATCCTGCCGCCGCTTCTGGCTGCCCTGAGCGTGGCAGCGACAGCGCGGTGGTCGTAGGTGAGGGGCAGGCCGACAGCGGCAACTGTGAAGGTGGTGGTCAGGAAGTCCCTGCGGTGCAGCATGGCGAATCTCCCGAGGTCTGCGGCAGCGGCCAGCGGATCAGCACTCATCTCCTCCCCGATCCCGTCGCAGCCTAGGCCGATCTCGGGGACCGTCACCCTTCGCTTCGCCAATCTGCTCAGCGCCTCGGCGAGGTAGGACGCTGTACTGCCGGTGGGAGTGCCGCCGTTCACCCAGGAGAAGACGGCCGACCGCGAGGTGTGCAGTGTCTCGCCGGCCTCGGTGGCGGTGGTCCGTACCTGCTTGGCCAGCGCCTCGTACGTACACCCGGCCTCCGCGATGACGGCCGCCAGCCGCTCGTTCGGCTCCCTGCGAGCTGCCAACTCCGACCCCCTGAAGCGATCTTGAACAGATTGAACGAATTGGGCGCTCGTGGCCGGCTGTCAGATCACCGGAGGCCGTCCTAGGCGCGTCATCCGCCACACCGTGCGCCAGCGCATCGGCCGGCGTGGCGGACACGAAGTCCGCACCCCCTCGAAGAAGCCGGCCCACCAGGCGCGGAGGCCGGGCAGGGGTGGCCTGCGGGCCAGGGTGTAGGCGGTCCACGAGGCGAGGTAGACCGGCACCAGGACGGCGGGCAGGTGCCGTTTGGCCAGCCAGACCCGGTTGCGGGCCGTGCGCCGGTAGTAGGTGGCGTGCCGGGCCGGGTCGGTGCGGGGGTGCCTGAGGACCAGGTCGGCCCGGTAGTGGATCTCCCAGTCGGCATCCAGCGCGCGCCAGGCGAAGTCCGTCTCCTCGTGCGCGTAGAAGAACGGCGCGGGGAAGTCCCCGACCTGGTCGATCACGCTCATCCGGATGGCGTGGGCGCCACCCAGGAACGTGGTGACCTCGGACGAGCGCAGTGGGTCGGAGGCGCCCAGGCGGGGGACGTGCCGGCGCGCGGTCAGCCCCTCCTCGTCCACGATCCGGAAACTCACCACACCCAGCCGGGAGTTGACTGCGAAAGCCTCGCGGACGAGGCGGAAGGAGTCGGTGCGGGGCAGCAGGCCGTCGTCGTCCAGCACCACGACCACGTCCACGCCGCCGCTCTCGCGCAGCAGTTCCACGCCCTTGTTCCGGCCGCCGGGGATGCCGAGGTTCTCGGGAAGTTCCACGGCTGCGATTCCCGAGGGCAGTTCGGGAAGGGGCACGCCTTGGCCCAGTACGACGACCTTCGCGGGATCGCCCTCCTGTGCTGCCACCGACGCCAGAAGAGCGTGCAACTCCTTGGGGCGGTCCCCCATGGTCAACACCACTACGCCCAGTGTGAGTCTTTGCTGATCGGGTGTCTGGCTTTCCGTCAAGGTGTTCCCCTGGGTTGGATCTTGAACGCTTTGAACACGGTTCCCAGTGTCCAACCGTACTCCTGTTGCGTAATCGACGGTTCACTGAGTGCAGTCGCCGGCCATCGGCCGGAGGACATCGCCAACCCACAGGAGGGGCGCATGGACACCGCAACCGCACTCAGCATGGAGCTGATCGAGCTCGGAAGGTTCTTCAAGATCACCGCTCGCCGCTTCGACACCGGGCAGAGTGCGCCCGAGATGTTCAGCACGGCCATCGACGCCGTGTGGCACCAGCTCGCCGAGGACCCGCAGGCGCACAGCGAGTTCACCGCTGAGTACGCCGGACGCGAGATCGTCCACGTCGAGACGTCCGGGCGCGGGCACGTCGCGTGGGTCGCCGGCTATGAGGAGGCGTACGGCCCGCTGCCGGAGGTGTGGTTCGCCGACGCGAACGGCACTGTCGACGTGGCCGCGCTGGCCGCCTACCGAGAGACCGGGCGCGTCGTCGCCGAGTGGAACTGCTCGCCGGCCCCCGGTGACGACGACGGCAACATGCCGGTCAAGGCAGCCCGGTGACCTGTTGATCGCCACGCATGCCGACGGAGCGTCCCGCCCCACCGCCGGGGCGCTCCGCCTTGTCGAGCCCCGGACGTCCCACCCAAGCACCGTGGACGTCACCGATTACTCCGTCTCGATGTTCGACCACTGCCCGTTCCTCAAATCGTCCATCCTGCATGGGAGCACCGGATGGACGGTGTACGAGATCGGAGCAGGCGCGGACCGCTGCGCGGTCGAGGCCGAGTTGTTCCATGCCGGCGTTCAGGCGGCGGAGTGGATCCGGCCGCTGATGGGTCGACCGCATGGTGCGCTCGTCTGCGAGAACCTCGTCATTACGGGCGCCCTTCCGGAAGCCGAGCACCGCGAGCTGATGGCCTGGCCGCACTGGGCGTTGAAGCACCTGTACGGGCCGGTGGGCGTGATGTTCGGCAAGTTCGCCCAGGGTGCCCATGAGCGCGACAGGTTCGGGCGGAACATCCCGCCACCGCCGTTCTCGTTCCTGCCGGTGCGTGCCGCTGTGCGCGCCCGCGATTCATACTTCCTGTCGGACACGCCCGATCTGGCGCGGGCAGTGGCGGTGGCCGACGACGACGGCCGGGACGTGTTCCAGCACATCCCCTGCGATTGGAAGGCGGTGCGGGCATGGGCGACTTCGCTCCCTGTCCCCCTGAGGCAGTGATGGCAGCGCAGGCCTGCTGCGGGTCCGTGGAGTTGAGAGAGATCACCGACCGACGTGGTTCGGCCGTGTGGAAGGCCACCGGGCCGCTCGGCGCGGTGGCGATCAAGCTGGGGCACGGCGCCGATGGTGAGGGCGCGGAGATCACGGCGCGCGAGGCCGCCGTTCTCGATGCCCTGCCGGAGTACACCGTGACCGCCGGCCGCTCCGGCCCCGATGTCTGGTACGTCACGCCGTGGCTGGCAGGCCTCTCTACCTGGGAGCTGTTCCGGCCGGTACGGGACGGCTCCGACGTCCGGAGCACCGCTCTCGCCGGGGCGGTCGCGCTCTGCCGCGCGGTCGCGGCCTTCCACGCCGGCGGCTGGGTCCACGGTGACCTGCAGCCGGCCCACGGCATCCACACCGCCGGCGGCGTGAAGCTGATCGACTTCGCGTGGTCGTGGCGTATGGGAACGGACCCGTGGCGGGAGTTCAATGGCGGCATCACACACCTGGTCGCCCCGGAACTGGCAGCATGGATCACCACCGGACCGCAGCCGGTGAAACCGTCGCAGGCGGCGGACGTGTACGCACTCGCCGGCGTCCTGTGGACCTGCACTACCGGCGGGTGGCCGCTGGACTACGACGCGGCCGGGATAGGAGTGAAGGACACCAGCCCGGCGGAGCTGAGGAAGGCGATCGCCGCCGGCATCCCCCTGACCGTCGGGCGGCCGTGGCCGCAGCTCCAAGCCGTGCTTGCCGACGTGCTCATCGCGCCCGCCGCCGAGCGGCCCACGGCTGATGATCTCGCCGACCGGCTGACCGGGGTGACCACCTGAACGTACGGCCTGGGACCCCTGCCGACGCCGCCGAACTCGCCCGCATCCACGCCGAGATGGTGGGCGTCGACATCGCCGGCCCATGGCGAGACCGGTTGGCCGACCATCTGCGTGAGCGGCTGGGAGGCGAACTGGTCGCCGCGTTCGTGATCGACGCCCCGGCAGGCGGTCTCGCCGCCTGCGCGATCGGCGTCGTTCACCAGGGCCTGCCGGGCCCCGACCACGTCGGAGTCTTCGGGCAGGTACAGACGGTTGTCACCGAGCAGCCGTTCCGCCGGCGTGGCTATGGCCGAGCGGTCACCTGTGCCTTGGTGGAGTGGCTGACCGGCCAGGGCTGCACTCTGCTGAACCTCGCGACCAGTGACGCGGGCAGAGAACTCTACGTGTCGCTGGGCTTCACATCGAACCCCTGCTCGATGCGGCTGATCGCCAGGCCGTACCACCGGGCGTGATGTCGCCCGGTCTCGTCCTGTTGCCGAACGCCAGAGCCTGCCGACCGTTGATCAGCGCGTCCAATTCGCCGTACCGCAAGGGAGCTTGGCCATGTCCGACAGTCTCGACAGACCAACTGACCCGTCGGGGGTGGACCACATCTGGCTGCCGTGCAGCCGGCGTTCGCCGGGGTTGGCGCGGCGGCGGTTGCGGGAGTTCCTGGCGCGCGTCGAGGGTGGTGGGCGGTTCGCCGAGGTGGGGGAGCTGCTGGTGTCCGAGTTGGTCACCAATGCCTGGCGGCACGGCACCAGAACGGGTCGGCTGATCCGGGTCGGCTTCGGGTTCGACGCGGACCGGCTGGTGATCGAGGTCGACGACGCGGGTGGCGGCAAGCCCGAGTTGGGTGAGGCCGCCGCCGACCAGGAGTCCGGTCGGGGGCTGCGGCTGGTGGACGGGTTGGCGCTGGCGTGGGGGTGCGGCGCGCGTCCGGGGGTGGGTAAGCGGGTCTGGGCGGTTGTGGGTCCGGCGGCGGGCGAGGGCACGGAGGAGGCCGCGTGACCGGGCGGTCGACGGGTCCCGTGGTCGGGCCGGTGACGGTGGAGCTGACGGGGATCGCGGAGCCCGCGGCGTTCGCGCGGGTGCCGGACGCGCTGGCCGCCGCGTGGCGTTCGCTGCAACTGCTCCCACTGGACCGTCACGAGCGCGCCTGGCTCGGGTGCGTGCTGTCGCAGCCGGAGGCGGAGCTGGGCGTACTGGAGGGCTTCGAGCGGCGCGGGTCCTGGGAGCTGGCATTCAGGTTGCGAGGCAACTCTCATGAGGTGCGCATTCGTCCGGCTCGGGAGGGAACCGACGAAGGTAAAGCGCAGGGTGACGTGGGGCGAACGGGCCCGTCGCGCGGTGAACGGCGCGGGTGATTCAGTGCTGGCGCGGGCTGGTGCGCGAGAGGCCGGTGTGGCATCGCCGAGATCTTAGCTGACGGTTCATCAGAACCAGTTGTCGCGTGCACATCTTATGCGCTCCTGGGCCACCATTCGTTCATGAGCGTGGTGTCCGGCGTTTGCTTAACGGAACCTGGAAGTCCGCCCGTGGCCGGGACCGTTCGTTTCCGGCCACGGAGCACCCGCTCCGGCAACGCTGGGCGCGCACGCGGAGTGCGGCGACGCGCGTAGCGAGGCCGAATCCGGGCGCGGAGGGCGGACTGCGACATGGGACAGCCGAGATTTCTGATCGTCAGCAGACCGGCGCGCTGTGACGGGCCGGCGCCGGACGAGGCCTGGCGCACCGAGACGGTCTGGCGGCTGGTCGGCGCCAACAACCGCAGCCTGGGCCAGAGTCAGGGCTCCTTCGGCGACGTTCCCTCCTGCCAGGCGGCGATCCGACGGCTGGTCAACCGGCTGGCCCAGTGCAAGCCGACGCTGCACGCCGTGGACAGCGGTCAGCTCTGGGTCTGGCGGCTGGAGTTGGACGGCCAGGTGCTGGCGGTCTCGGCCCGCCCCTACCGTCGCCAGCGCGAGTGCCAGTACAACCTGGCGGGCTTCCTCGCCGGGGCGTGCACCGGCGAGCCGCCCCGCAACCGCTCGGGGGCGCGGATGCTCCCGCGGGCCCGGCGCGGTGGCCTGTGAGCACGCAGGGGCCGCTGAGCGCGCCCGTGGACAGCGGCACCGTCCGACCGCAGCCCGACCCCGCCTCGGCCACCGACCGGCCGCGCGCCCTGGTCACCCGGGCGGGGCTGGCGGACCGGCTCTTCCTGCTGGTCGCCCGGTCCGGCGGCGCCTTCGTGCTGCTGGTGATGGTTTCGCTCGGCGGGTACCTCGCGCTGCGGGCCAGCGACGCGCTCGGCACCGCGGGCCTGTCCTTCCTCACCACCGAGAGCTGGAACCCGGACGCCGGGCACGGGCACTTCGGCATCGCCGCCGTGCTGACCGGCACCGTGCTGATCGGCGGCATCGCCGTCTCGCTCGCGCTGCCGATGGCGCTGGGCAGCGCGCTCTACATCAGCGAGTACGCGCCCCGCCGCCTCAAGCGCACCCTGATCGGCCTGGTGGACCTGATGGCCGCGGTGCCCAGCGTGGTCTACGGGCTGTGGGGCTTCGTCCTGCTGCAGTACAAGCTGGCCGGGCTGGCCCGCTGGGTCTCCGAGTACCTCGGCTGGATCCCGCTGCTGCGGGTGACCGGCGCGGACCCGGACGACCCGCTCAACCCGCCCACGCTCTACGTGGCCTCCAGTGCGATGGCCGGCACGGTGGTCGCCTTCATGATCACGCCCATCATGTGCTCGATCATGCGCGAGGTCTTCGACCAGGCCCCGCCCGGCGAGCGCGAGGGCGCCTACGCGCTGGGCGCGACCCGCTGGGGCATGATCCGCTCCGTCGTGCTGCCGTTCGGCCGCGGTGGCGTGATCGGCGGCACGATGCTGGGCCTGGGTCGCGCGCTCGGCGAGACGATCACGGTCTACCTGATCCTCTCCATGCACTTCGAGATCCGCCTGCACGTGCTGCAGACCGGTGGCAGCGCGGTCGCGCCGCTGATCGCGCTGCGCTACGGGGACTCCTCACCGTTCGCGATCTCGGCCCTGATGGCGGCCGGGCTCTCGCTCTTCCTGCTGACCCTCGTGGTGAACTTCGCCGCCGCCGCGGTGGTCGCCCGCAGCCGTTCGGGAGCCGCCTCGTGACGATCCATGAGACCGACCGGACCATGCCGGCCCAGCGGGTCGAGCCCCCGGCCGCCACCACCGTGGTGCCCCGCCCCGCCGCCGGGGCCCAGGCGCTCGCCACCGCGCCGCGCCGGCGCACCGGCGGGCAGCGCCCCGGCGACCGGTACGCGCTCTGGGGCTCGCTGGCCGGCTCGCTGGCCGCCAACGCGCTGCTGTTCCAGCGCCTGGCGCCGTTCGACGGCGCGATCGGGTTCGTGATCTGCAGCTGGGTGACCTTCCTGGCGCTGTACGCGCTGGTGGTCTCCCGTGATGAGAGTGGTCCCGCAGTGCGTGACCGGCTGGCCGCGGCCGTGGTGCACAGCATCGCGGCGCTGCTGCTGGGCGTGCTGGTCTGGATGGTCGGCTACATCTTCCTCCAGGGCTTCAAGGCGCTGCGGCACGTGAACTTCTACACCCAGGACCTCTCGATCACCGGCCCGCTCGACCCGCTGAGCCACGGCGGCGCGCTGCACGCGCTGGCCGGCACGCTCTGCCAGATCACCATCGCGCTGGCCATCACCATCCCGCTCGGGCTGATCTGCGCGATCTTCCTCGGCGAGGTGCCCGGCCGGTTCGCCACCCTGGTGCGCACCGTGGTGGAGGCGATGACGGCGCTGCCCTCGGTGCTCGCCGGGCTCTTCGTCTACGCGGTCGTGGTGCTGGCGCTGGACCGCCCGCGCTCGGGCTTCGTGGCGGGCGTCGCGCTGTCGGTGATGATGCTGCCGATCCTGATCCGGGCCGCCGACGTGGTGCTGCGCCTGGTGCCGGCCTCGCTCAAGGAGGCCTCGTACGCCCTGGGGGCGAGCCGCTGGCGGACGGTCTGGACGGTCACCCTGCCGAGCGCCCGCTCGGGGCTGGCCACCGCGATCATCCTGGCCGCCGCGCGCGGGATCGGCGAGACCTCGCCGGTGCTGCTCTGCTCCGGCTACGGCAAGAGCCTCAACCTCGACCTGTTCCACAACCCGCAGGCGTCGCTGCCGCTGATGGCCTTCACGCTGGTGAAGTCCCCCGAACCGGCCCAGGTGGCCCGGGGGTTCGGCGCGGCCGCGCTGCTGCTGGCCCTGGTGCTGCTGCTCTTCGCGGTGGCCAGGGCGCTCGGCGGGCGCGCCCCCGGCGACCTCTCCCGCCGCCAACTCGCCCGCCGGGCACGGCAGTCCGCCGCCGACCAGGTGCGCATGCGGCAGTCCGCCGCCGACCAGCACCGCATGCGGCAGTCCGCCGCCGACCAGGCCCACCTCCGGCCGTCGTCGCCGCCCGGAACCGTACGGAAGGAAACCCCGGTGCCCAGCCAGCGCCCGCGCCCGCGCCTCTTCGCGTTCTTCACCGTCCTCGGCATCCTGGCCGCCTCGATCCTGCTCGGCAGCGCCCCGCGGGCCGCCGCCGACAACTACTTCCGGATCACCGGCGCCGGCTCCACCTGGAGCGGCAACGCCCTGGACGCCTGGACCAGCAACGTCAAGCAGTACGGCATGACGGTCGAGTACGACGAGCAGGGATCCTCATACGGCCGGGCCCAGTTCAAGGCCGGCGCGGTGGACTTCGGGGTCTCCGAGATCCCCTACGGCCTCACCGACCAGGGTCAGGTCGACCCCAAGCCGAGTTGGGACATGGCGTACCTGCCGATCGTGGCGGGCGGCACCTCGTTCATGTACAACCTGCGGATCAGCGGGCGCCAGGTCACCAACCTGCGGCTCTCGCCGGAGACCCTGACCAAGATCTTCACCGGGAAGATCACCGTCTGGAACGACCCCGCGGTGCAGGCCGACAACCCGGGCCTGAAGATGCCGGCGATCCCGGTGCGGCCCGTGGTCCGCTCGGACGGCTCCGGCACCACCGCGCAGTTCACCGCCTGGATGGCCGACAGCCAGCCGGCCCTGTGGAACGACTACTGCGGGCGCTCGGGCCGCTCGGCGCCCTGCGGCTTCACCTCGTTCTACCCGCTGCTGCCGGGCAGCAACTGGCCCGCGCTCGGCACCTCGGTGGCGGTGGCCAAGACGGTGGCCGAGGACGCCAACGTCGGCACCATCACCTACGTCGAGTACTCCTACGCCCGCGGCAACAACTACCCGGTGGTCAAGCTGCTCAACGACGCGGGCTACTACGTCGAGCCGACCGGGCCGAGCGTCTCGGTCGCGCTGGAGAAGGTGCAGATCAACCCCGACCTGACGCAGAAGCTCCAGGCCGTCTACCACAACCCCGACCCGCGCTCCTACCCGCTCTCCAGCTACAGCTACATGCTGGTGCACACCTCCACCGACGGCACCACCTTCACCCCGGCCAAGGGTCACACGCTGGCCGCCTTCGGCTACTACTTCCTCTGCGAGGGGCAGAACCAGGCGGACAGCCTGGGGTACTCGCCGCTCACCGCGAACCTGGTCGAGTCCGGGTTCCAGCAACTCGCCAAGATCCCCGGCAGCGAGGGCCGCGCCTTCGACCGGAGCAAGTGCAGCAACCCGACCTTCTCCGCCGACGGCCACAACCCCTTCGCGGACAGCGCCCCGACACCACCGGGCTGTGACAAGAAGGGCGGCGCCACGCAGTGCGCCACCGGCACCGGCGGCGCCCGGTTCGACACCCCGGTCTCGGGCGGGTCGACCGGGGCTGTCACCGGCGGTACGACGGGCGGCACCGGCGGCACCGGGGCGGCCGCCAGCGGCGGGTCGGGGGGCGGCGCCGCCAGCGGCGGGACCGGCACAGGGGCGAAGACCACCACCGGAGGGACCACCGGCGCGAAGACCGCCACCGCCGGCGCCGCGACCGGCACCGCGACGGGCGTCGGCACCGGCGGCACCGGAGCGGGCACCGGCGCGGTCGGCGGCACCGGCGGCGGGAGCACCGGCGCCCAGGCGGGTGACGGCTCCGGCGGCGGCGCGGCGGGCACCGGCGGTGCGGTGGCGGGTGGCACGGGCGGCGACCCGGCGCCGGACCCGGCGCTGGCCGGCGACGGTTCGGGCGGCGGCACCGGCGGGCAGGGCGGCGCGGGCGCGCCGCGGCTGACCGGCGACCCGGTGGCGATCGGGGCGGCGGCGGGCAGCGGTCTGCAGCACACCCTGATGGTGATCTCGGCGCTGCTGCTGGGCGCGGTCATCGTGCTGCCGCCGCTGCTGGCCCGCCGGCTCTCGGGGCGGGGGGACCAGCGATGACGCGCCGCACCTCGACCGATACCGGGCGCCGCACCGCGCCCGCCCGTCCCCGGGCCTCGCTGGCCCGGCGCGCGCTGCGGACCGCGCTGACGCTGACCGTAGTGCTCACCGCGGCGGCCGGCGTGGCGCTGTCGGGCGGCTCGCCGGAGCCGCCGCAGCAGGTGGCGGCCACCGGCTCGGCCGGCCCGTCCATCGCGGTGGACCCGGTCACCAGCACGCCCGTACCGCTCGGCGGCGCCACCGGCACCACCGCCGCGCCGGCCGCGGACAGCGCCCCGGTGCCGGTCACGGTCAAGGGCAGCGGCGCCTTCGCCAACCTGGAGGTGACGGTCGCCCAGACCACCCACCTGGTCGACCAGGTGGTGGCGGTCAGCTGGAAGGGCGGCACCCAGACCAAGCCGAGCCCGATGAGCTTCGGCCAGGACTTCCTGGAGGTCATGCAGTGCTGGGGTGACGCGCCGACCGGGCCCGACCGCACCCAGTGCCAGTACGGCGGCCTGAAGGGCGACGGGCGGGGCGGCGGCTACGTGCCCAGCCGGCAGCTCAACTACGGTCGCACGCTGAGCGATCCGGCCGAGCCACTGAAGCAGACCGACCCGGCGCAGAACGTCTACGTGCCGTTCGCTCCGGTCACCGGGGACCCGCCGGAGACCGGCGCCAACAGCGCCTACTTCGACGCCCAGGCGACCAACGAGGTGCCCTTCGCGCCGACCCGCTCGGACGGCACCGGGCAGCTCTTCTTCGAGATGCAGACCGGCCAGGAGGCCCCGGGCCTGGGCTGCGGGCAGACCCCGGTCGGCCGGAGCGGCCCGTTCACCGAGGGCCGCGCGTGCTGGCTGGTGATCGTGCCGCGCGGCGAGCTGGAGGTCGACGGCAAGCCGCCGGTGGGCAATTCCAGCATGCTGCAGTCCTCGCCGCTGTCCACCACCAACTGGAACAACCGCCTGGTGGTCCCGCTGCACTTCGAGCCGATCGGCGTCTCCTGCCCGATCGGCAGCTCGGAGCGGCCCACGCTGGGCACCGAGGTGGCCTCCGAGGCGGTCTCCCGCTGGCAGCCCGTGCTCTGCCAGCAGTCCGGGCGGCTCTTCAACTACCTGATGCTGCCCGACACGATGGCCCGGCGGAAGCTGACCGATCTGGGCTCGCCCGGACTGGTCTACCTGGGCAAGCCGTTGGCCAAGGCCGACCAGACACCGGGGCGCACCCCCCTCTACGCGCCGCTGACGATCTCCGGCCTGACCATCGCCTTCGACATCGAGAGCCAGTCCTACTCGCTCACCCCGGACGACAAGCGCAAGCTGGACGGCCAGCGGATCCCGCAGATGAGCCTGACGCCCCGGCTGGTCGCCAAGTTGCTGACCCAGAGCTACCAGTACGCGGTCAGCCCCGGTGACCCGGACGTGCCCAAGGGTAACCCGCTGGACCTCACCTCCGACCCCGAATTCCTGGCCCTCAACCCGCAGTTCGCGGGCCTCTACTTCCCCTCCCGGATCCCCGACCTGCTGCTGCCCTCGACCAACTCCGACACCGCGACGGCGGTCTGGCAGTGGCTGCTGGCCGACCCGGACGCGAAGGCCTTCCTCAGCGGCCAGGTCAGCCCGCAGTGGCACGACTCGATCAACCCCAACTACCTCGGTGGCAAGGTCGACTTCAACCGGGACAGCTTTCCCAAGGCGGACGGCTACTGTCAGCCCTTCCCGGACGACCCGAACGGCCGCCCGCCGTGGTGCACCTTCGACTCGCACCCGTTCTCGGCCACCATGCTCGAGGGCGCCCGGGCCTCGGCCCGCGGCGACACCCTGGCCAAGTCCGTCTGGGACGCCACCACCACCCCCGGCTCGCTGAAGAAGGGGGCGCCGCAGGCCCAGGGGCTGCGGGGCGTGATGGCCGTCACCACCACCGCGCTGGCCGACCGGTTCGGCCTCAACACGGCCAAACTGCTCAACCCGGCAGGGAAGTTCGTCGGCCCGGACACCGACGCGATGCTCGCCGAGGCGGCCGCCGCCACCCCGGCCGAGCCGGGCGGGGTCCCGGTGGTCGACCCGACCGCCAAGGTCACCGACGGCTACCCGCTGACCACCATCACCTACGCCGCGACGGTGCCCTCGGCGCTCAGCGCGAGCGACGGCGCCTCCTACGCCGAACTGCTGCGCTACGCGGCGGGCCCCGGCCAGCAGACGGGCGTCGCGGCCGGGCAACTGCCGGACGGTTACGCGCCGTTGCCGCAGGCGATGCGGGACCGGCTGGCCGCCGCGGCCCAGGCCGTGCAGGACGGCGCCGGGCAGCCCGACCCGGGCGCCACCGGTGCGCCCACCGGCCCGCCGCCCTCCTCGATCGCCACCCCGGTGACCGCGCCGAGCGGCGCCGCCACCCCGGCCACCACCACCGCGGTCACCAACGGCACGGTCACCACCGGCACCGTCGGGCAGGGCGGTGTGCCGGTCCAGCTCTACTCGCCGCCCCCCCCCCCCCCCCCCGAGGCCTGCCCCGGCCTGCCCGCCGCGCCCCTCGCGGCCGCCGCCCCCGCGGCCGGTGCGCAGGACGCGCCGGGCAGCCCCGCACCGAGTCCGACCCACTCGGTGGTCACGCTCTCCCCGACCGTACGGGCCCAGTCGGCCGCCCGTACCGTGCGGGCCCCGGTCGGCGGCCTCCGCTACGTGCTCTTCGGCGCCCTGGTCGCCGGACTGCTCGCGGCGGCCGGGGGGTTCGCGGTTCCACGGCTGATGCGCGGCAAGCGCTCCTGACGGCCAGTCAGGAGCGGACCGACCGGCTCGGCCCGCACCACGGTTCGTCTCACTCCACCGCTCACCTCGAACCACCTCGAAGGAAGAAAACCGTGCAGAAGAACTGGACCAAGCACTCCGTCACCAAGTGCCTCGCCGTCGCCGCCGGTCTGGGCCTGCTCGTGGCCGGTGCCGGAACCGCGCAGGCCGACCCGTCGGGCGCGCCCACCTTCCGCTCGCTGGCGGGTGTCGGCTCGGACACCACCCAGGGCGTGATGAACGCGATCGCCAACGCCGCCGTGCTGAACGGCCAGAAGGTGCTCGGCTCCTACGACGCCACCGGCTCGGCCACCATCAACACCAAGGCCGCCGCCGCCTGCCAGAACCTGGCCCGGCCCAACGGCTCGGGCGCGGGCCGCACCGCGCTGCTCTCCGAGCTCGGCAAGAACAGCGGCTGCATCGACTTCTCGCGCTCCTCCAGCCTCGACCTCTCCGCGGCCGCGGTCCCGCTGACCTACGTCCCGTTCGCGGTGGACGGCGTCACCTACGCCGTCAGCGCCGGCAGCAGCCTGCCGATGGACCTGTCGACCGCCGACCTGCACGCGATCTACAGCTGCGACCCCGGCTACGTCGGCGCCGGCCCGAACTACAGCATCCACCCGCTGCTGCCGCAGGCCGGCTCGGGCACCCGCAAGTTCTGGGAGAGCGTGGTCGGCATCACCGAGGCCGACGTGGTGGCCAAGAAGTACCCCTGCATCAGCGACACCAAGGGCGGCAAGCCGATCGAGGAGCACGACGGCCGCGTCCTGGACACCACCTCGCTGGTGCCGTTCTCCATCGCGCAGTACATCGCCCAGGCCTCCACCACGCTGGCCGACATCCGCGGCACCGCGCAGCTCGGCAACATCAACGGCGTCCCCTCGCTGCTGCTCAACACCGGTGCGGCCGCGACCCGTGACGTCTACAACGTGATCCCCACCAGCAAGATCGGCACCAGCCCGTGGAGCGACGCCTTCGTCGGCGCCAACTCCCTGGTCTGCCAGCAGTCCACGATCATCAAGCAGTACGGCTTCGGTGTGCACACCAGCTGCGGCGACACCTCGAAGACCACCGGCTGATGTCGCGCTCCTCCTCCCTCCCCGCTCAGCCCATCGACGTCCCGAAGGCGAGTTCCACCGTGAAGCTCACCCGTATCTCGCGCACCGTCGCGCTCGGCGCCGCCACCATGCTGGCGGCCGGCAGCGTGACCCTGCTCTCGGCGGTGGCGGCCCAGGCCGACGCGCCCAGCCCGACCATCGGCACCCTGACCGTCAACCCCGCCTCCGGCGCGGACGACACGCTGATCAACGTGGTCTCCTCCGCGGCCTGCCCCGGCGGCACCAACCTCCAGGTGCTGGTCTTCGGCCAGGGCTTCCCGGTCGACGGCTACGGCGTCACCCCGAACCAGTCGCAGGGCACCACCCCGCCCGACGCGGACGGCCACATCAACCTGCCGCTGAGCGACACCATGCGCAGCTTCGCGCAGAAGAACGGCTTCAGCACCCTCGCCGGCCAGTACGACTTCCACCTGCGTTGCCGCGCCAAGATCGGCACCACGTACTTCGGTGACTTCGTGGGCAGCATCAACTTCACCAGCCCCACCGCGTACAGCACCGTCGTGGTGGCCCCGCCGGTCGCCACCGCCACCACCACCACGCTGGCGGTCACCCCCGCCGGTTCGGCCACCGTCGGCGCGAACGTCACGCTGACCGCGACCGTCGCCCCGGCCGCCGCGGGCACCGTGCAGTTCCTGGACGGCACCACCGCGCTCGGCGCGCCGGTCGCGGTCGCGGGCGGTACGGCGGCGCTCACCACCGCCGCGCTCGCCCAGGGTGCGCACAGCCTGTCGGCCGTCTTCACCTCGAGCGACGCCGCGTTCGCGGGCTCGACCTCGGCGGCCACCGCCTACACGGTCAGCCCCAAGGGTGCGCTCCCCACCACCACCGCGCTCGCCCTGTCCCCGTCCGGTTCGGCCAGCCACGGCACCGCCGTCCAGCTGACCGCGACCGTGACGGCCGGTGCCGCCGGTTCCGTGCAGTTCCTGGACGGCGGCGCCCCGCTCGGCGCCCCGGTGACCGTGGCGGCCGGCTCCGCCCAGCTCTCCGTCACCTCGCTGACCGAGGGCGACCACCAGCTCTCCGCCGCCTTCACCCCGGCCGACGCCACCGCGTTCGCCGCCTCGGCCTCGGCCGCGGTGCCGTTCGCGGTCACCCCGGTCGTGCTCCCGCCGAACCCGGGCCTGCCCACCCCGCCGGCCCCGGTCGGCGAGACCATCACCACCACGGTGGCCGCCGGCGGCCTGGTGATCAGCGTGGCGGACGGCAACGTCACGCTGCCGGCGCTGACCCTCAACAGCACCAGCACCTACTTCGCCACCGCCGGTGCGCTGCAGACCGTCACCGTCACCGACACCCGCGCCGGCGCGCCGGGCTGGTCGGTCAGCGGCCAGGTCGCGCAGTTCTCCTCGAACGGCAACGCCATCAACGCGGAGAACCTCGGCTGGGCGCCGAACCTGGTCTCCAAGGGCGACGCCGTCAAGCTCAACCTCGGCGGCCAGGTCGCCCCGGCCAACGCGGTCGAGGCGAGCGACACGGGCGCGCAGGGCCTCAAGTCCTCCCGGACGCTGGCCACCGCGACCGGTCTGGGCACCGCGAAGCTCGGCGCCGACCTGACCCTGCTGGCCCCGACCTCCACCCAGGCCGGGACGTACCAGGGCGTGCTGACGCTGACCGCGATCTGACACCCCCTCGGCCCGGCGGGTCGTCGTGTGACGACCCGCCGGGCCCACCCCCTCCGTACCCGTTCGAGGATGTGCCGCCGATGCCGCGAGTCCGCCGTACCCCGATGAACCGTCTCCTGCCGGCCCTGACCGCGGCCCTGGCGGCCGCCCTGCTCGCCCTGGGCCCCGGCGCGGGCCCGGCCCGGGCGGACGATCCCGGCACCCCGGCGGCGCCCGGCCCGCAGCAGTCGGCCCCGGCCGCCCCGTCGTCGGCCCCGGCCGCGCAGCCGGCCGGCGGCACCCCCGCGCAGCCGCAACAGCCGGGCAGCGCACAGACCTTCGGCATCCAGCCCGCCACCGACGGGCAGCCCGACACCCGCGGCGCCTTCACCTACTCCGCCACCCCCGGCGCGACGCTCAAGGACCAGGTCGCGGTGGCGAACTACAGCGACCAGCCGCTCACCCTCCAGCTCTACGCCGCCGACGCCTTCAACACCGACACCGGCGGCTACGACGTGCTGGCCGCCGGCAAGCCCTCCAGCCAGGCCGGCAGTTGGCTGCGGACCGGCACCGACCAGCTCACCCTGCCCGCGCACAGCCAGCAGGTCTTCCCGTTCACCCTCGCCGTGCCGGCCGACGCCTCGCCCGGCGACCACCCGGCCGGCATCGTGGTGGCGCTGCGCCGCGACACCAAGGACGCCAAGGGCAACACCGTGACGGTCGACCAACGGGTCGGCGCCCGGGTCAACCTGCGGGTCTCCGGCGACCTGCGGGCCGACCTGCGGGTCGAGGACGTGCGCACCGTCTACCACCCCAGCGTCAACCCGATCGACTCCGGCCACACCACCATCAGCTACACGGTGCGCAACGCGGGCAACGTGCGCCTCGCCGGGCGCCAGGCGGTCCGGGTCACCAACGCGTTCGGCACGCTGGCCACCTCGGCCGGCTCGCCGGACCTCCAGGAACTGCTGCCCGGCAACACGGTCCGCTACCACCTGGAGGTCTCCGGCGCGTACCCCACGCTCTGGTCGACCGCCGGCATCACCGTCGACCCGCTGGCCGTGGCGGGGGACCGGGACCCGAAGCTCTCCAGCAGCACCGAGAAGCACCGTTTCGCCAGCATCCCGTGGGCACTGCTCGCGGTGCTGGTCCCGGCGCTGGCGCTGGCCGAGTTCGCCCCCCGGCGCCGCCGGCCGGCCCCGGGCGGCGGCGGGGTGGGTGCTGCTCCGGGTGCGGATCCGGACGCTGCGCCGGGTGCGGGCGCGGGTGTTGCGCCGGCTGCGGGTGCTGCGCCGGCCGCGGTGGTCACCGGGGGAGCGGCGCTGGCGCTGCTGCTGCTCGCGCTGACGGCGGCGGGCCTGGCCGGCGGGCCGCGGGCCGTCGCGGACGCCCCGGCGGCCTCGCCGGCCGCCTCTGCACCTGCCGCTTCGGCGCCGGCCGCGCCGGTGGTCGCGGTCCCCGGCCTCCCGGGCACGCTCGCCTTCGACTACCCGACCGGCCACGACGACGACCCCGTCGACCTGCTCACCTCCGGCCCGTGCCCGCACCCGACGGTCGACTACCTGACGGTCCGGATCACCGGTGCCGGCTTCCCCGCCGAGGGCGCCCCGCTGAACGGCACGGCCGCCGCCTCGATCTACCACGTCGCGGCCAACGGCGGCTACGTGCTGCCGCTGGCCACGACCCTGCGCACGGTGGCCACCGGGCACGGCGTCACCGAGCTGCACGGCCCCTACACGCTGACCGCCAGCTGCCGCGGGCGGGTCAACCCGGCCTCGGTGCTGGACTTCACCGGTGTGCTGAACTTCGACACGCCGACCACCTGGCAGACCGCGAGCGTCGCCCCCGACGGCGTGATCCACGCGGCGAACGCCGAGCCGGCGCCCGGCCCGGCGGCGGCGCTGCGGTCGGCTCCGGTGGCCGCCCGTCCGGCCCCCGCGTCGGGCACCCCGACCGCCGCCTGGGTCGCGATGGGCCTGGGCGCCCTGCTGCTCGGCTGGATCGGCCTGCCCCACCTGCGCGGTCGCCGCCGCGGAGCCGGAGCCGCCGCGGCTGCGGGGACGGAGGCCGACGCGTGACCTCGACCGTCCTGACCAAGGCGCCCCCCGCCTCGTCCCGGCCCCCCCCCCCCCCCCCCCCCCCCCCCCCCCCCGCCCCCGGGCCGCGGCCGGGCGGCGCCCACCGGCCCGACACCGCCCAGCTGGTGGGCGCCGGGCTGACCATCCTGGCCACCCTGCTGCTCGGCCTGGTCCTCGACCTGGGCCCGGTCGGCGCGATCCAGCACCTGCGCGACAACGACACCGGCTACGCGCAGCTGCGCGAGACCCTGGCCAAGGGCACCACCCCGATCGGCCAGCGCGACAACACCGGCAAGGCCGTCACCCCCGGGACCCCCGTCGCCCTGCTGGAGATCCCGCAGCTGGGCCTGCGCGAGGTGGTGCGCCAGGGCACCGCCGGCGACGTGCTGGCCGCCGGCCCCGGCCACCGGCGCGACTCGCCGATGCCCGGCCAGGCCGGCACCAGCGTGCTGCTCGGCCGCCAGGCGGGCTTCGGCGGCCCGTTCGGCTCGATCGGCCAGCTCCGGCCGAGCGAGACCTTCACGGTGACCACCGGTCAGGGCGTGCACACCTTCCGGGTGCTGGACGTGCGCCGCGCCGGCGACCCCGTGCCCGACCCGCCGGCGGCCGGCGCCGGCCGGCTGCTGCTGGTCACCGGCGACGGACCGGCCTTCGAGCCGTCCGGGGTGCTGCTGGTCGACGCCGACCTCGTCACCGACGTGCAGGACGCCGATCCGCGCCCGCTCACCGCCGCCGCCCTGCCGGCGGCCGAGCGGTCGATGGGCACCGACCCCGCCGCCTGGGTGCCGCTGGTGCTCTGGGGCGAGGGCCTGCTGCTCGCGGTGGTCGGCCTCACCCTGCTCCGGGCCCGCTGGGGCCGGGCGCAGAGCTGGGTGGTCGGGGTGCCCGTGCTGGCCGCGTTCGGCCTCGCGGTCGCCGACCAGGTCGCCCGCCTGCTGCCGAACCTGATCTGACCCGCCCGCTCCCCGTCCACCGAAGAGGACCCCGCATGACCACCCTGCCGGACTTCACCCCGCCCGACGGCCCGCTCGCCGTGGCCACCGCCGTTCCGGCCACCGCCGTGGCCGCTGCCGCCGCCGCGGCGGCCAACGCCGCTCCTGGCGTGCCCAGTCGGGCCGGCACCCTGGAGGCGCTCGCCGTCTCCGCCTGGTTCGGCAGCCGCAAGGTCCTGGAGCAGGTCTCGCTCACCATGCCGGCCGGCCGCGTCACCGCGTTGATCGGCCCGTCCGGCTGCGGCAAGTCGACCTTCCTGCGCACGCTGAACCGGATGCACGAGCTGATCCCCGGCGCCTCGCTGGCCGGCGAGGTGCTGCTGGACGGCACCGACGTCTACGACCCGGCCCGCCGGCTGACCGACGCTCGGCGCGACATCGGCATGGTCTTCCAGAAGCCCAACCCGTTCCCGGCGATGAGCATCTACGACAACGTGCTGGCCGGCCTCAAGCTCACCGGCACCAGGGCCGGCCGGGCCGAGAAGGACCAGCTGGTCGAGGAGTGCCTCACCAAGGCGGGCCTGTGGCGCGAGGTCGCCGACCGGCTCCGCCAGCCCGGCGGCGCGCTCTCCGGTGGGCAGCAGCAACGCCTGTGCATCGCAAGGTCGTTGGCGATCCGGCCGCGGGTCCTGCTGATGGACGAGCCCTGCTCGGCCCTCGACCCCACCTCCACCCGCCGGATCGAGCAGACCATCCGCGAGCTGGCGCACGAGGTGACCATCGTGATCGTCACCCACAACATGCAGCAGGCCGCCCGGGTCTCCGACAGCTGCGCGTTCTTCCTGGCCGAGCACGGCACCCCCGGGGCGATCGTCGAACACGGGCCCACCGCCGCGATGTTCGGCCACCCCGCCGACCCGCGCACCGCCGACTACGTCAACGGCCGCTTCGGCTGACGGACCCCTCCGGCCCGCCGTCGCGCGGGTCTCAGGGGACCAGCACGACCTTGCCGCGGACGGTGTGCGACTCGGCCAGCCGCATCGCCGCGCTCGCCTCGGTGAGTGGGAAGCTGGCGGCGATCTCGGCGGTCAGCACCCCGTCGGCGAGCAGGCCCAGCACCGCGCTCAGGTCCTGGCGCATCCGGGCGCGGAAGCGGGCCGGGCTGACCCGCTTGCCGTGCCAGACGTCGTAGAAGCCCGCCCGGCGACCGTTGGGCAGGACGTTCCACAGGGTGAGCCGGCCCAGCAGGGCGAAGAAGAGCGGGAGCAGCGCGCGCTTGTCGTGCGACGAGGACGCGATGGCGTAGCTGACCAGCGTGCCGCCGGGGGCCAGCAACTGCCAGGAGCGCAGCACGGTCTGCCCGCCGATGTTGTCGAAGACCGCGTCCACCCCGCCGGGAGCCAGTTCCCGCACCCGGGCGACCAGCGCGTCCAGGTCGGCGTAGTCGACCGGCTCGACGCCGGCGGCGCGCAGCGCGTCGTGGTGGCGCGGTGAGGCGACGCCGATGACCCGCACCCCGGCGTGCCGGGCGAGCTGGATCAGGACCGTGCCGACGCCGCCGTTCGCGCCGTGCACCAGGACGGTCTGACCGCGGCGCACCTTGGCCCTGCGGTGCAGCATCCCCCACGCGGTGAGGCCGTTGACGACGACCGTCTCGGCCTCGGCCGCCCCCACCCCGGCCGGCACCGGCACCAGGCCGTCGGCGGCCAGCACGGCGTGGGTGCTCCAGCCGCCGATCTTGGTCATGGCGGCCACCCGGGTCCCGACCAGCGCCGGGTCGACGCCGGCACCGACCGCGGCGACCACGCCGACCAGGTCGTAGCCGGGCACGAACGGGAACTTCGGCTGGCCCGGGTAGCGGCCCCGGCGCATCCCCTGCTCGGCGAAGGAGACCCCGCTCGCCTCCACCCGCACCAGCGCCTGCCCGGCGGCCGGTGCCGGCGTCGGCCGCCGGCGGACCAGCAGGCCGTCCGGCTCGACGAGGCCCGGGAGCACGATCTCGGTGGTGGTCCCGGCCCCGGTGACCGTGGTGCCGGTGCTGCTCTTCGACTGCTGCTGGCTGTTCATGGCCCACACCTCTGCTGTCCTGTGTCCCGTCGCCGCTTCGCTAACGCATGTAGCAAAGTTAATAGCCATCACAGTATGGAGGGACTGTTACGCTGTCAAGGCAGTCACAGAGTGAATAGGTATCGCAGAAAGTGGAGGGTGACACGAATGGTGGCGGAGACGGCCCGGCCGAGCCGGCGTGAGCAGCGGCGCGAGCAGACGCTGCAGGAGATCAAGGCGCTGGCCATGGAGCAGATCGCCGGCGGCGGCCCCGACGCGGTCTCGCTCAACGGCATCGCGCGCAGCATGGCGATGTCCCCCGCGGCCGTCTACCGGTACTTCGACAACCGCGACGCGCTGCTGGCCGACCTCGTCGTCGAGGTCTACGACTCGCTGGCCGACGCGCTGGAGGCCGCCGCCCGGGGCGCCGGCACGCCGGAGCAGCGGCTCGCCGCGGTGGCGCACGCCAGCCGTTCCTGGGCGCTGGAGCACCCGAACCCGTACCGGCTGATCTTCCAGACCACCAGCGGATCGGGCCAGGACCTCGCTCCCGAACGCACCATTCCGGCGGCCTCGCGCAGCATGGGCGCCCTGCTGGACGCGCTGTCCGCCGTCGCCGCGGCGGCGCAGGGCGAGGGGGACGGTGAGGGGGGCGAGGGTGACCGGGATCCGCAGGGCCCCGAGCTGGGCGAGCAGGTCCGTGCCTGGGCCGAGCGCACCGGAATGCCGGACCTGCCGGTGCGGGTGCTCACCCTGGGGCTCCTCTGCTGGACCAGGCTGCACGGAGTGATCAGCCTGGAACTGGGCCACCACCTGGTCTCCACCGGCATCGACCCCGGGCTGCTCTACCGCGCCGAGGTCGACGAGCTCGTCCGCCGGGCTCGGCTCGGCGGCCGCCGCTGAGCCGGCCGTCCGGCGGTCGCGGGACCTCGGCTCAGAGCTCCGGGGTGAGCTGCCGGCGGCCGGCGATCTGCTCGAAGATCAGGTTGGTCCGGGTCTGGGCCACCGCCGGGTGGGTGGTGAGGTGGTCCACCACGAAGTCGCGCAGGGCGTCCGGGCTGGCGAGGGCCACGTGCAGCAGGTAGTCGTCGGACCCGGCCATGTGGAAGACCGCCACCACGCCGGGCAGATCGGGGGCGGTGGCCCGGAAGCTCTCGTTCTGCTCCCGGGTGTGGGCGCGCAGGCGGACCGAGATCATCGCCTGCAGCGGCAGCCCGATCGCCGCCGGCGCGATCTCGGCCCGGAACGCGCGGATCACCCCGCGCTCGCGCAGTGCGCGCACCCGGGCCAGGCAGGTCGAGGGGGCGATGCCCACCGCCTCGGCCAGCGCGTTGTTCGGCGTGCGGGCGTTCTCGGCGAGGATCCGCAGGATCGCCCGGTCCACGTCGTCGATCGGCGCCCGCTGGGCGTGAGGAATGTTCGGCACAGCACCCAGGGTGGCCGCCCGGACCGTCGATCCGCAAGAAATTCGGGCCCCGATCCGAATGATCTGCGGAACTCTTCCCCCCGAGCCGCCACAGGTTCCATCCTGACTGCCATGATCCGAACCGACGCCCCGCCCGCCTTCGCGACCCACGACGAGCCCGCCCGGCTGGAGCCGGACGCTCGCGAGTTCGCGATACCGGCCGGGGGGCTGGACGAGGAGCAGCGGCTGCGCGCCCTCAACCGGATGGACGAGTACCTGACCCGCAAGCGCCGTCACCTGCTCGGGTTCCAGGCCACCCAGGAGATGGGCGGCAGCGCCTTCGACCTCGGCCGGTTCATGCAGCACAACATCAACAACCTGGGCGACCCGTTCCGCAGCGGCGGCTACAAGCCGAACACCAAGGCCGTCGAGTGCGCCGTCCTCGACTACTACGCGGACCTGTGGCACGCCACCGGGCCGCACGACCCGGCCAACCCCGAGTCGTACTGGGGCTACGTGCTCTCCATGGGCTCGACCGAGGGCAACATGTACGCCCTGTGGAACGCCCGGGACTACCTGAGCGGCAAGCCGCTGATCCAGCCGCCGACCGGTGTCCCGGCGTCCGGGCCGGCCAACCCCAACGCCCGCCGCCCGGTGGCCTTCTACTCCGAGGACACCCACTACTCCTTCGCCAAGGCCGTGCACGTGCTGGGCGTCGAGACCTTCCACGCGGTGGGCACCGAGCAGTACCCCGGCGAGTGCCCGCTGCGCGGGCCGGCGGGGGAGCCGGGCGAGTGGCCCACCGAGGTGCCCTCGCGCAGCGGCCCCTCGGGACACTCCTGGGACGGCACCGGCGAGATCGACATCGACGCGCTGGCGGCGCTGGTGGAGTTCTTCGCCGCCAAGGGGCACCCGGTCTTCGTCAGCCTCAACCTCGGCAGCACCTTCAAGGGCGCCCACGACGACGTGCGGCGGGCGTGCGAGCGCCTGCTGCCGATCTTCGAGAAGCACGGCCTGGTCCGCGGCGAGGTGGTCTACGGCCGGGACCGGGTCACCGGCGAACCGCTGGTGGACCTGCGCCGCCGCTTCTGGATCCACGTGGACGGCGCGCTCGGCGCGGGCTACGTGCCGTTCACCCGGATGGGCGACACGGGCGCGACCGGCAGCGGTGCGACCGGCTCGGACCGGACCCCCGACACCGAACTCCCGGAGTTCGACTTCGGCATCACCCTGCCCAGTCGGGAGTTCGGCGAGATCGACATGGTCTCCTCGATCGCCATGAGCGGCCACAAGTGGCCCGGTGCCCCCTGGCCCTGCGGCATCTACATGACGAAGGTCAAGTACCAGGTCGCACCGCCCTCCCAGCCGGAGTACACCGGCGCGCCCGACACCACCTTCGCCGGCTCCCGCAACGGCTTCTCCCCGCTGGTCCTGTGGGACCACCTCTCCCGCCACTCCCACCAGGACCAGGTGAACCGGATCCGCCGCTCCCAGCAGCTGGCCGCCTACCTGGAGCAGCAACTGCGCCTGCTGGAGCTGGAGAAGGACGTCGACCTCTGGCCGGCCCGCACCCCCGGCGCCATCACCGTCCGGTTCCGCAAGCCCAGCCCCGAGCTGGTGGCCAAGTGGTCCCTCTCCTCGCAGGACGTGCTGACCGTCCCCGGCGACGAGAGCACCCGCCGCAGCTACGTGCACGTCTTCCTGATGTCCTCCGTCGACCGCGCCAAACTGGACGCCCTGCTGGCCGACCTGGCCACCGACCCGGTCATCCTCGGCGGCTGACCCGCCGGGTCGGGTCCGGGCGGTCGCCACCGCGGGAGGCCGGAGCGTCAGGTGGTGACGCGGGCCTCGACCGCCTCCCGGCGGATGATCTCCATCTCGAGCCGCACCCGGAGGGTCTCCAGCTCGGCGCGGGCCTCGGCGCAGTCGGCGCGCAGCCGGCGCACCTGACCGAGGAGGTCGCGCCGGCGGGGCAGCCCCGGGATCAGCAGCAGCCAGAGCCGGCGCCAGGCGCCCTGCTCGACACGCGGGTTCGACCCGGACGCGGCCGCCCCTGAAAGTTCGAGGACCATGCGCGCCCCCCGTCGAAACCACCCGCTCCGCAGGCCACCGCTCCGCAGGCCACCGCACCACCACGACCTGCCGGCCTACCTGGCCGCCCTCGCCACCCTGCTGCTCCTCACCCGCGCAGGACACGCGTCCGCCCAGACGGTCACCGCCGAAGGCGGCGCGCTGGCGATCATGTACGCCGCCTGGCGCGGCAAGGGACCCCGCCCACCCGCCGTCCAGGCCCGGAGGTAGCCCACCCGGCCCGCCGGACCCACCGGCGGCGGACAGACCGCAGGCCCGGCCGGGGTGGCCGGGCTGCTGTCGGTGGTCGGTGGTCGGTGGTCGGTGGTCGGCGCGGCGGGTGTCGTTGGCCGGTGGCCGGCAGGCCTCAGGCGGCCAGGTCCAGGGCGGCGAGCCTGCGCTGGGCGGTGCGGGCCCGCAGCCGGACGGTGACCAGGCGGGCGACGGCCTCGCTCAGCGCCATCAGGACGAAGGCGGCGACCCAGGCCTGCGAGCCGGTGATCTGCTGGTCGCGGCTGAAGTCGGCCACCACGGTGCCGAAGCCGGTGTGCTCGGCGGCCAGCACGAAGACGACACGGGCACCGATCCCGCCGACCCACAGCGCCGCGGCCACCAGGCCGGCCTTGGCGTGCACCCCCTCGTCCCGGGTGGCCCAGACCCGGGTGGTGAACCCCGCCGCGATGCCCAGCCCGGCACCCAGCGCCGCCAGTCCGAGCTCCAGGGCGAGGTCGCCGCCACCGGTGGGGATCGACCGCAGGTAGTAGGCGGCCGTGGCGGCGATCAGCACGATCGGCAGCACCAGACCCGCCAGGTCGAGGCGGCCCCCCTTGATCTGGCGGACGACGAGGAGGATCAGGACCAGCTGCACGCAGTACTCGGTGGTGTTCATGGAAAGAGCTTCCCGCCCACCCCACCCCCACGACATCAGCCCCCGGGTGGGCCACCGGGTTGATCCTCCACCTCAACCCACGGGTGGAGACCCGGTGGACGGCTGCGCTCAGTCGCTGCCGAGGTCGATCTCCACGGCCAAGGGCGCGACGGCCTTGACCGTGCCCGCGGACACGTCGCCCTCGCGGTAGGACCTGCTCGCCGGATCGAGGACGTAGGTGCACACGAGCGGCACGCCTTACGCTAGGCGAATCGGTGGATGGCCAACCGTAGTTGACGCAGGGTCACTTCGGTGCGCGCCCGGGGAGGGGTTGCCCATGTCCGAGGAACCACAGGCGGATCGGCCCGGGTCGAGGCCGACCCTGCTAGGCCTGCTGAAGCTGGCGGGAGACTCAGTCGTCACGGATTTCGCGGTAGGGGCGCTGGAGCGGCCGGTGAGTCGGCTGATCGTGCTCGACGAGCTGGAGCCCCCGGTGTCGCAGGACGATCTGCTCGTGGCGGTCGGGGTCGATCCGCACACCGAGGAGGCGATCGACCTGGTCCGCCGGGCGGGGGAGGCCGGAGCGGCGGGGGTGCTCTTCCGCCCGGTGGAGACGGGTTCCGGGAGCGACGCGCTGGGCGAGGTCGCCGTCGAGGCGGGGACGGCGGTGCTCTTTCGCAGCCGGTGGACCGACTGGCCGACGGTGATCGGGATCCTGCACGCAGGACTGTCGATGGTGCCCGAACCCAGGATCGCCGGTGTGCTGCTGGGCGACCTGCCCCAGTTGGCCAAGGCGATCGCCTTGCAGGTCGACGGTTCGGTGACGATCGAGGACATGGCCTTCAACGTCCTTGCCTACTCGCCCACCGGCCAGGACGTGGACTGGGTCCGAATCTGGACCATCCTGGGGCAGCAGCCGCCGGTCGAGCGGCGCGACGACATGAGGAGTGCCGGATTCGACCGCGACCTGCTGCGGTCGGACAAGGTGCTGTACCGCAAGGCCCAGGGAGAGGCTCCCGAGCGCCTGGTGGTACCGGTCCGGGCGGGTGGCATCCCGCTGGGCTCGATCTGGGTGGCGGCCGAGGGGGGCCGGCCGCTCGACACGCCGGCCAACCGCGAGGTCCTGCGCGTGGCGGCCCTGGCGGCCGCGCCCCACCTGTTGCACGACCGCGCGCGGCGGGAGGGGCGGGACCACCTGCTACTGGAGGCGGTCCGGGTGCTTCTCGACGGCCAGGGGTCCGCCGAACTGCTGGCATCACGGACCGGGTTGCCGATGGCGCAGCGGTGCGCGGTGCTGTCGGTCGGCGGCGGCGGCCAGGTGGACGCCCAGGCGCGCGGCCGGCTGGTCGAGGCATCGTTCCAGCACTGCACCAGACACGGCGAGGTGTCGGTGGTGGTGCCCTCGACGAGGGGTGTCCTGGTGCTGCTGGGCAGACTGGCGAAGGACCGCGCACAGGCTCAGGAGCAGGTGAGGCTGCTGGCCGGCTCGCTCGCCGGGGAGCTGTCGCGGCAGCTGGGGCAGAGGGTGCGGGTCGGCATCGGCGAGGTGCAGGAGCGGCTCGACGGCGCGCCCGACTCCCGCCGGACGGCCGATCTGGCGCTGGGCGGCCTGCTGTTCGGCCGGAACTCACCGGACTTCGCCCGGGTCGAGGAGGTCGCCGGCGCCGTGGCGCTGCTGCACTTCTTCGACGCGCTGCGCACGGCGCGGCACCTGCCGGTGGAGACACCGGTGACCCGGCTTCTCACGTCCCCGCGCAAGGGCGGGGTCTCGCTGGTCGACACGCTGAGCGCCTATCTGGACCAACCGGGGGAGAAGGCCAAGGCCGCGAAGGCCATGGGAGTGGCCGGCGCCACCTACGCGTACCGCCTGGACCAGACGGTGGTACGGGAGAGCCGCATCGACCTGGACGATCCCGACGCCCGGCTGCTGGCCCAGCTCCAACTGCTGCTGCTCAGAGGTGAAGTGGCTGACGAGGACTGAGTTCGTCGCCCCGCACGAGGACGGCGCGCCGGCTTCGTCGTTCGGCACGAGGAGGGGCGGGCCGCGGCCGTGCGGCACCCGGCGGCACAAGGACCGCCCGCGTGTTGTCGCCACACCGCACAGGTGGATGGCTGCCGCTCCGGTACGAGGCCGCCTCGCACCAAGGCTCCGTCGCAAACCCGTGTCGCGGGATGAAGACGCGCTGGTCGCCCGCGGGCACTCTGGTCGTACGGCCCGCCGGAGCGTCCGGGGTCGTGCGATCGAGGCGACCAGACGGAGCGTGCCACCATGGCGAACCATCAGCTGAATGCCCTGCACAGCCCCGAGCGGCGCGAGCTCATCCTGCGTGCGGCGGTCCGCGAGGGGTTGCTGCACCCCGAGGACGCGCAGCTCGCGGGCTTCCTCGACCTGGACGCCGTGGCGGCGACCGTGGACTCGCTGCACCGGGCCTTCCCCGGCTCCCTCGATGTGCTGCACGCCTTCGCGACCAAGGCCAACAGCCTGGTCCCGGTGTTGCAGCGGTTGCGTGAACTGGGCATGGGGTGCGAGGTGGCCAGTCCCGGTGAGCTCGCCCAGGCGCTCGCGGCCGGGGTCGAGCCGGCGCGGATCGTCCTCGACTCCCCGGCGAAGACCCGCCGTGAGCTGGCGCGGGCGCTGGAGCTCGGGGTGGCGGTCAACGTCGACAACTGGCAGGAACTGGCCCGGATCGACGAGCTGCTGACGACTCGACGGACCCGGTCCAGGATCGGGGTACGGGTCAACCCGCAGATCGGCTCCGGCGCCATCGGAGCGATGAGCACGGCCACCGCGACCTCCAAATTCGGCATCACGCTGACCGATGAGGGCAACACCAAGCGGCTGGTCGAGGCCTTCCGGGACCGACCCTGGCTCGGCTGGCTGCACTGTCACGTCGGCAGCCAGGGCTGCCCGCTGGACCTGATGGCGAAGGGGGTGGCCGCGACCGTCGCCCTCGCCCGGGAGATCAACGACGAGTTGGGCCGCGATCAGGTGGTGGGCCTGAACATCGGTGGCGGCCTGCCGGTCAACTTCGCCGGCGACGAGGTGACCCCGGGCTACCAGGAGTACGTCGAGCGGCTGCGGGCGCACGCGCCCGACCTCTTCTCCGGGAAGTTCCAGCTGGTGACCGAGTTCGGCCGGTCGGTGCTGGCCAAGAACGGCTTCACCGCCGCCTACGTGGAATACACCAAGAACTCCGGCGGCCGGGCGATCGCGATCACCTTCGCCGGGGTGCAGGTGGCCGCCCGGACTGTCTTCGCCCCGGAATCCTGGCCGCTGCGGGTCGCCGCGCACGACGCCACCGGGACGGCCAAGCGCGGGGAGCCGGTCGAGCAGGACGTCGCAGGGCCGGCGTGCTTCGCCGGCGACCTGGTCGCCCTGCTGGACACCGGGGCCTACTACGCCTCAACCCCGTTCTCCTACAACAGCCTGCTGGAGCCCGCCGTGCACGGGGTCACCGTGACGGCCGACGGGATCGTTCGATTCACCACGTTGCGCCGCGCGCAGACCGTCGAGGATCTGCTGAGCCGCACGGGCGGCTGAGTCGATCCGTCGGCCGTCCGCTGCCGCGCTGCCTGCGGTCCGCTGCCGCGCTGCCTGCGGTCCGCTGCCGGCCGTCGTCCGCTGCCGGCCGTCGTCCGCTCCGCCGGCCTTCGCCGCCGCCCGGTGGCCTGCCGCTGCCGTTTCCCACCCTACGAAACCCTGAGGAGCCCGTCATGACCCGCTCGCACCACCGTCCGACACCGCCGTCCGTTCCTCCTCCGCCGGGCCGCCGACTCGGGTCGGCCGACCAAGTCGTGCTGATCGTCATCCTGGTCCTCGCCTCGGTCCTGACCGTGGCCAAGGTCCCCACCACCACGGTGCTGGAACTGCTCGCGGGTGAGGTCGGCATGGCGATGGGCCTGCTGCAGCGCCGGCCGGCGCGCCGTGGCACAACCCGCTGCCGGCGACGCTAGGGCCGGTCCGGTCGATCGACGATGTCGGTCCGGGGGTACGCCGCTTGCCACCATCGTGTGCTCAGGCGGTGTTCAGCGGCGGTTGCGGCGGTTGCGCACTAGGCGGACGACGTAGACGGGAGTGCCGACGACGGCGCCGATGACCAGGGCCCAGAACACGAACCAGGCGGGGCCGGGGTGGAAGCCGGTGGTGTCGGCGGTGGCCAGGACGGCGGTGAGTGGCCGGTGGGGCATCGTGTGGTCCTTGGGTGTCGAGGGGGCGGGGGTCAGATGGCGTGGAGGTTGGAGCCGGGGTGCTGGGCCCGCTGCGGGGCGGCGCCGTGCATCAGGGCGATGTAGCCGTCCTCGACGGTGGCGCTGACGGGCTCCGCATCGGGGGCGGGGGGAGCGGAACTGATGACCCGGTAGGTGGCGCCGGTCATGCCGGGGGTGACGGTGACGGTGGGCAGGTCGGGCGGTGGGGCGGTGGCCGGCCGGGTGACGTGCCACACCGTGCCCTCGGCGCGGGCGGCGAGGTCGCCGATGGCGCCCTGGAAGGCGACGTGCCCGCGCTCGATCACCACGACGTTCGGGCAGGTCTGCACGATGTCGTCGACGATGTGGGTGGAGAGCAGCACCGTCCGGTCGCCGGCCAGGGTGGCGAGCAGGCTGCGGAAGCGCAGCCGCTCCTCGGGGTCCAGCCCCACGGTGGGTTCGTCGACGATCAGCAGCCGTGGGTCGTTCAGGATGGCCTGGGCGATGCCGACGCGACGCTTCATGCCGCCCGAGTAGGTCTTCAGCTTCCGGTTGGCGACCTCGCCGAGCGAGACCAGGTCGAGGACCTCCTCGACGCGGGCGCGGCGGGCGCGCCGGTCGGTGAGGCCCTTGAGCAGGGCCAGGTAGTCGAGGAACTGGCGGGCCGTCAAGTCCGGGTACAGGCCGAGCTCCTGGGGGAGGTAGCCGGTGGTGGCCCTGACCTCTCGGCGTCGGCCGCGCGACGTGAGCTCGGTGCCGTCCACCGCGACGGTGCCCGAGGTCGGCAGCAGCACCCCGGTCAGGACCCGCAGGAAGGTGGTCTTGCCGGCCCCGTTGGGGCCGAGCAGACCGACCATGCCGGCGGGCAGGCGCAGGCTGATGCCGTCGAGGGCGCGGACCCCGCCGCGCCGGAAGGTGACGGTCAGATCGTTGATGGTCACGTCGGGCGCGGTCATGACGGGCTCCTCCTGGTGAGCACGAGTTGGGTGATCACGAGGGCGGCGAGCGCCGTGAGCAGCAGGAAGGCGATGCTGAGGACGGCCTCGCCGCCGGTCGGGGTGATGCCCCGCTGCCTGGCGTCGAACAGGGTGCCGTGGAACCAGGCGCCGGCCGGGTACTCGCCGATGGCTTCGAAGGGCGTGCCGGCGGGGGTGGGGATCCCGAAGCGCGGGCCGACCATGTTTCCCCAGATCCAGTAGCCGAACAGGCCCAGCCGGTACAGCACGGGCCCGGTCAGGTACGGGACGGTGACCGAGCAGGCCACGACGAAGACCAGCCCGGGAAGGATGATGGCGGCGAACGCCGCGAGGCCCACCGGGATCACCCCGGCCCCGCGCTGGGCGGTCAGGTAGCCGAGCAGGGCCACCCAGGCGACGGCGACCGGGGTGGTGCTCGCCGCGCCGGCGCCGACGGCCTTGCCCCACAGGCGCGGGCCGATGCCGGTGGGCGTCGAGGTCAGGAGGTCGTTCAGCCCCAGCCGGGCCTCCCGCCGGGCGCGGTCGGCGAGGACGGCGCCGACGCCGATCGGGCACAGCATGAAGTTGCCGGCCCAGTCCGCGACCAGAAAGGTGTGGTCCGTGGTGCTGGTGAAACCCGGCGGGAAGGGCGATGCGCAGCGCAGCGCGATCAGCCCGAGCACGACCAGCCACAGGGCCGGGCGGCGCACCTGCATCAGGTACTCGTAGCGGGCGGCCGCGACGGTCTTGGCCCACCAGCCCTGAGCCGTCGTCGGCGGAGCGGTTCGCTGAAGGACGGCGGTCATGCGGCATCGCTCCCCAGGAACCGTTCGGGACGCCCCAGGAGCAGGCCGGCCGCCACGAGGGCGGCGAGGCCGACGGCGGGCAGGGCGATCCGGTTGACGGTCCAGTCGTGCGCCGGGACCTTGGTGGCGACGCCCATGAACACGTACTGCGACCGCAGCACCGTGTTGTCCCGGATGGCGCGCGTCATCAGGTACTGGGCCAGCCACAGGCCTCCGATCAGGCCGCTCGCGGCGGCCGGGCCGCGCAGGCCGATCGCGACGAGCATCGCCAGGGCGACCAGCCAGAGCATCGGCGGGGCCCACACCAGGACGTAACCGCCCGTGCCCTGCCCCACGGGCCAGGCGTTCAGGGCGCGGAACACGACGGCGTCCGACAGGGTGACCAGGGCCGCCGGGGCCACCACCAGGCCGGCGCGCAGGAACAGCACCCGGCGGTAGACCCCCGAGGTCATGACCAGCTCGGCGCCGGTGTCACGCCCCACGATCGAGGAGGCCGCGACGGCGGTGCCGAGCGGGGCGAAGCCCGCCAGGACCGCGCCGGCGGCGAGGTCGAGGTGCTCCGCGCCGGCCCCGGTGGCCCGCATGACGATCACCAGGATCGCGCCGCCCAGCGGTCCCGCCAGCGCTGTCACCGGCGCGGCGATGCCGATGACCCGCAGCTCCAGACGGAGGCGGGCCCAGGTGGACCGGTTCACGTCCACCTGCCGGCTCGTGCGGGCCCCGCGTCGTCGCAGGGTGTCTCAAGGTCTCGTTGCATGCCGTCAACACTGCTCGCGTCGACCGCGGCCGGGACCGGCCGAAAGTACTGATCGGGCGGATCGGAGCGGTCCTTTTGGCCGGTTCACCGGCCGTGGCCGGTTCCGTAGTCTGAGCGCCGTGAGTGTGAGGGAACGGCTGGCCGCACTGGGTGCACTGGCCGCCAGACGAACCGACGTCCTGCTCGGGCTCGCCTTCGCGGCGGTACTGGCGGCCACGGCCTACCACCGCGCCGAGGCGGGGCGCCGGGACTGGCTGCTCGACTGCGGCGTCAGTGCGGTGGTGTGCCTCGCGGCGCTGCTGCGGGGCCGCCACCGGCTGGCCGCCGTGGCCGTCGGCCTGTCCGTCGTGGCTGCCGCCGCCCTGGCCTCCTCCGGCACGGGGTACCTGACCGGGCAGCCAGGCGTCGCCGCGTCCCTGGCGCTGGCCGTCCTCGCCGGCTCGGCGGTCCGGGTGCTGCCGCCGTGGCGGGCCGCCCTGGTCGCCGCGGCCGGACTGGCGGTCACGGCGCTGGGCCGGCTCGCGACCACCTCGACTCCCGGCGGTTCGTTCCACGCGGGTGTCCAGGGCTGGCTGGTCGGCCTGGGCACGGGGCTCGTGCTGCGCCTCCTGGAGCATCGTCGCCAGGCCGCCGTCGAGGCGGTGCGGCGAGAGGAACGCCTGGCCCTGGCAAGGGAGTTGCACGATTTCGTGGCCCACCATGTCTCCGGCATCGTGATGCACGCCCACGCCGCCCAGATCATGCTGCGCAAGCGGCCCGACGACCTCGGCGCCGCCCTGGCGGACATCGAACGCTCGGGCATCGACGCCATGGACGCCATGCGACGGGTGGTCGCCCTGCTCCGTGACGTGGAGGACGGCGCCGCCTTCACCGCGGGACCGGAGCAACTCGTCGACCTGGTCCGCCGCTTCGAGGAGCACGGACCGCCCGTCGACCTCCGGCTGCCCACCGGGGCGCCGAGTTGGCCGCCCGTGGTCACCAGCACCGTGTACCGGGTCGTCCAGGAATCCCTGACCAACATCGCCCGCCACGCCCGCGGCGCCCGCGCGGCCACCGTCACCATCGCCCAGGACCGCACGGACATCACCGTCGAGATCGGTGACGATGCTCCGCCGCACCCCCCGATCCGCGCCTCCCCGCGCGGCGGCTACGGCCTGGTCGGCATGCGGGAGCGCGTCGAGGCCCTGGGCGGTACTCTCGACGCCGGTCCGCGGCCCGTCACCGGCTGGTCGGTCCGCGCCACCGTGCCCCTGCAAGCCGGAGACCACCGATGAGCATCAGCGTGCTGGTCGCCGACGACCAGGCCATGATCCGCACCAGCCTGCGCCTGATCCTGGAGGACGAGCCCGGCATCACCGTCGTCGCGGAAGCACGCGACGGCGCCGAGGCCGTCGCCCTCGCCCGCGAACTGCGGCCCGACGTCTGCCTCATCGACATCCGCATGCCCCGCCTCGACGGCATCGACGTCACCCGCGCCCTCGCCGGCCCGGGCGTCGCCGACCCGCTCCGGGTCGTCATCGTCACCACCTTCGGACTCGACGAGTACGTCCACGGCGCCCTCCAGGCCGGAGCCCTCGGATTCGTCCTCAAGGACGGCGACCCCACCCTGTTCACCGCCGCCGTGCGGGCCGCCAGCATCGGGGACGCCCTGATCTCCCCGTCGATCACCCGGCGGCTGCTCCGTGACCTCGCCCCCGCCAAGGCCTCCGCCGCGCGCCGGCCCAACTCCCCGCTCACCGAGCGGGAGACCGACGTCGTCCGCGCCGTCGCCCGGGGCCGCACCAACCAGGAGATCGCCGCCACCCTCTTCATCTCCGTCAGCACCGTCAAGGGCCACCTCGCGGCGATCCAGAACAAACTCGGAGCCCGCAACCGCAGCGAGATCACCGCCTGGGCCTGGGAGTCCCACCTCATGCCGGGCGGCGCGGACCAACGCGACAGCCGCCGATAACCCCCGGCGCGGGTGGGCTCCCTGCAGGGGCACGCCGGCAGGTTCGGCCCGTCGGTTCCGCCGCCGGGGGCGAGGTCCTGTGAGAGGCTGGGCCGCATGAACCGGTTGGCTGGTGTGACCTCGCCTTATCTGCTTCAGCATGCCGAGAACCCGGTCGACTGGTGGCCTTGGACGGCGGAGGCTTTCGAGGAAGCACGGCGGCGCGACGTACCCGTTCTGCTGAGCGTCGGGTACGCCGCCTGCCACTGGTGCCAATGACTTAACACAACCAGGTAGTCCTGACCTGGGACGTTGTCAGGGGGTAGTTGCGTGGACACATACGATGAGGAACTGGGCAAGAGCATAGATGCTTGGGTGGAGGCCGAACTGGCCGCCTCCCCCGAGTGGGGGCCCGAGAAGTACGACAGCATCCGGAAGCGCTTGGAGGACAGCGCACCCGCGGTTGCCGCCGAGGAGTAGAGGGTGAGGCGGCTCCCGACGGTCCGCGCCGGCGGTTCACCGGTCGACCACGCGGCAGCCTGCCAGCAGCGCTAGGGGGCCACTGCTTCCGCAGTGGCCCCCTAGCGCTCGACATCCCTGTTCAGGGCCGGTGCTGCTGCCCCTTCCGCTCGGCCCACAGCCGCTCGTACTCGACACGGCATGTCTCGTACGTCCAGCCGGTGACGGAGAGGTAGGTCGGCAACCCCGGGTTCTCGTGCCACTTGTGCTCGACCTGGCCGTCCGGGGTGCCGTCGTCCGGGAGGAACGTGTTCTCGAACTCGGCGTTCCCCCAGGCCGGCGCCCGGTAGCCGCTGAGAGCCCAACGACGGCGCAGTCGCTCGCCGTTCGGGCCCTCCTCCCACTCTGACTGCATGGCTGACCCGAGGGGGCTGTCCTGGGCTTCGCTGTTCTTGCTGGTGGTCTCCATATGCGAATTCTCCCGGATTGCGCGGAGTTGTACCCGGTGTTTGGTGGGGTTCAGGGGGACCGCGAAGATCAAGAAGTGGGGCGGCACGGCGCAGTCCACAGCGCGGCGCCAACCTGAATCCAGCCGTGATCCCTGTTGCTGTCGTCGCGCGCCTCCTGCGCGACCACGTAGCCGTGCTTTTCCAGTTGCTGCGCAGCCGACTCCCGTGGCAGCACCGGCACTTCCTTGCCTTCGAGGTCGATCATGTGGCGGCCAGGGTCGTTGGGCGAGGGGGTGATGAGGGTGTCCGCAGGACCAAGGTCGACCGGTCCGACCACGGCTTCGGGCCCCGGCGCGATGACGTACAGCACCCACCGCCCGCGGAAGGTCGCGACCTCGGCACCGTAGAGCGCCGGGAGGCCGATGTGGTCGGGGTGGGCTTCGGGCACGGGGTACTCCTCTGGAACGCTCGACACCGTCCTGTCGACCGTAACTCAACGGTGCGGCACGGCCCGGCCGGTGCGCCGGGCGGGCGCGGCGGTCACCAGAGGCTCAGGGGGCGCCCTTCCGCGATCACCGCTGCGACCCGGGCGGCGATCTCCACCTTGGACTCGCCGCCGGCCAGGCCGACGCGGATCGCGGCGCCGATCGCTCGGGATCGTCCGGCCGGGCCGCGGAGGTCCGCGAGGGGGCTCCCCGGGTCGCGCCGCCGGGCCACCCACTCGGCCCGGTTCTCCGCTGCTGTGCCCAGCCGCAGGTGCGCCGGCTGCTGGCAGGAGTGGTTGTCGCAGGTGTGGCAGACGGTCAGGTCAGTGCCCCATCCCAGCCGCGGGATGACGCCGTGCGCGAGCTGGTACCCGTACAGGTGCCCCGGCACCGTGCCGCGCCGAGTCCGGCCAGGCCGCGAGGTGGCCCGGAAGGTGGCGTGCCCGGTGCTGGAGATCCCGCCCGTGAAGAACCAGCACCCCGTTGACGGGGCCCGGTAGACCTTCGCCCAGTACCGGGCCTGGATAGATTCGTCGGCCAGCCAACCGGCCCACTCAATCGCGGCTATCCGCACGGGCGTTGGCTCACCGAGGAGAGAGAGCTGCTCGTCAATGCGAGCAGGCCCGGACCCCTTCACCGCAGTGCGCGGGAAGAGTCCGGGCCCGAGACCACCGTTCTCAGCCGGCATCGGCTAGGCCGCCCTCCAGTACAGAGTCCGGAGCGGAGTCAGAAGGCGTCGTGACAGCGGCGCTGGCCTTCCTGGCACGGCGGACGGGACGCGGGCGCTCGGCGCGAACGCGCAGTTCCTCGATCACCTCCTTCGCACGGGCGGCGGTAACAGGCTTCGCATCGCGTTCCAGCTCCTCCGCCGTGGCACCGATCAGCTGCGCGACCAACTCGGCATCGTTGTCGAACAGCCTGAGGGCGGCCGCGGCAGCCTCCCGCGCCGCGACCTCGGCGTCCTCCTTCGCCTTCGCCGCCGCCGTCGCGGCCTCTCGGGTGGCCAGGGCGTTCGCCGCAGCGAACTCCCGCGTCCGCGCCTTGACCTCCTCGACGGCGCGAACCCGCCGCCGCAGTTCCGCCACGCTCACCGATGTCGTCGAAGTACTCACCCGTTCCCCATCCCTGCCAGATCCGTGCTCATCGCGCGCACCGTAAGCACGAGTCCGCGGACACCTCAAACTGCGGTCGCGGGCCGCGGCGGTGGTGTTTTGTGCCTCCGGCGGGTCCTCTCTCGGAGGGGGAGGGGGTGG